>JAESUA010000256.1 GCA_016763255.1 Magnetovibrio sp.
CGGTGAGATCGCGGCGCTGATCCTCGAGCCATTAGTGCTCGGTGCTGGCGGCATGATGATGTATGGGCCTGAGGTTCTTAAAGATCTTAAGCGCATCTGCGAAGCCCACGACATCGTCTTCATCGCCGATGAAGTGATGACCGGCTGGGGCCGCACCGGAACCATGTGGGCCTGTGATCAAGCGGGCATTGCGCCGGATATCTTGTGCACCTCAAAAGGCATCACCGGTGGTTTTATGCCGTTGGCCGTGACCCTGTGTCAGGATCGGTTTTTCGAAGCCCATTACAGCACCGATCGGGCCAAAATGTTCTTCCACTCCAGTTCTTACACCGCCAATCCAATCGCTTGTGCGGTGGCCTACGCCAATACGGAGCTGTGGCGAAATGAGCCGGTGCAAGAGCGCATTAACGCACTTGCGGCAGGCCATGCAAAGCGGCTCAAAAAACTGCAAGATAACCCGCGTTTCACCAATTTGCGCCAATGCGGCACCATCGCCGCCATGGACATCAAGGTGTCTGATGAAGGCTACCTTTCCAACATCGCGCCGCGCCTTTATGACCATTTCCAAGCCCAAGGTTTTTTGCTGCGCCCACTGGGCAACACCGTCTACATGCTGCCGCCATATTGCATCACCGATGAAGACCTGGATGCGCTTTATGACGTCATCACAAATGCCCCGGATGTTTTGGATTTATAATACCGGTTCATTCAACAAAGAATCGATCAAGGCTTTAGCGTCATCGGAATGCCAATCCGTCAGGCCCAATACACCGCCGCGCATACGTCCCGTTTTATCGATCAAAAACGTGGTCGGCAGGGTATCGATGTCAAATATCCGCAAAAACTTTGATTGTGGATCATAAAATGTCGTCAGCGCCATAAGGCCACGGTCGCGCAAAAAGGCGGCGGGGGTTTGACGGCCCTGCTTGCCGCTGGCCACCGGCACAACCACAAAGTCACGATCGGCGTAGTCGATTTGCAAGGCATTTAAGTCGGGCATTTCCTTAATGCACGGTGGGCACCATGTCGCCCATAGGTTCAACAAAACCACCTTGCCGCGAAACCGTTGCAACGTATTCGGGTTTCCCGCTTCGTCCAAAATCTGAACATTGGGCACCATTGGTCCATTGGTGAGTAGGCTAAAGCCATCAAGTCCTTCACCGGCGGTATCGACGCTTTGAACACCTGGGTCCGACAGCATCCGCTGAAGGGAGGCACTTTGAAACATCACCATGCCCAACCCACCAACCGTGAGTGACAAAATAACAGCGGCGATCACATAACGAATGGGCATGGCAAAGAGCGCTCAAAACTGGGGTTAAATTTCGGTCGCCAGCTGTTTCAGCCGCTCCCGGTTGAGAATGTAGAATTTACCGGTGCGTCGCTTGGCCAATTCCATCTGTAAAATCTGGCTCAACGCCTTGGCCACCACATCCTTAGAGGTCATCGCCTTACTGGCCAACTGTTCGTGGGTCGGCATCTGATCGATCACCCATTCGCTCGTATCGTCCCCAGTCGGTTCGGCCATATCAATCAGCAACAAATAGACCCGTTGAATACCGGAAAACGAACTGACTTCGCTGAAGCGCTGGTTCGATGAACGAATCACCGCTGCGAGACTTTCGAGAATTTTCACCGCAATTTGACGGTGCTCCAAAATCAAGTTGATGAAAATCACCCGTGGTAGAACCGCCACCACCCCATCACTTAAGGCAAAAACTGACGCGGTGCGCTCGCCCTTATCCAAGGCGGCGATTTCACCGAACCAGCCATCTTCGCCGACTTCGCGATAAACCAAGTCGACATCGCTCGCATCACCTTGAACGATCCGCACCTGGCCCTTAACCATCAAATAGATGCAGTTTTGAAAGGTGCCTTCTTCGACCAATTCTTGGCCTTTGGTGAAGGTGAGAAACTCGCAAGTTTCGCTCAGCTTGGCGAACGCCTTATCATCCAGTCCCACCAACAAATCATTGATTCGCAAGCGTTCTAGATCACTGGCTTCGACAGTTGGGCTCAGGCTGTGTACGGAGTCTTGCATAACGGCTCATGACGTTGTTGTGGAAAATACTCCAAAACCCTATCAAAAATACTGCCGGGAGGGCATCTTCTTTTTTGCCCCGCCGCAGATAAGTTGATCAAGACCTGTATTACAGTCGCTCATTGCGGCGGCGTAGGTATTCCAGCATGCCCAGCATCGCCAATGCGAACATGATCAGCAACGTTGCCACCACGGTGATTGCCGGGGTGATGTTTTCCTTGATGCCGTCAAACATTTGGCGTGGCAAGGTGCGTTGCTCCGGTCCGGCGCTGAACAACACCACCACCACTTCATCAAACGACGTGGCAAAAGCAAACAGCGCCCCGGACACCACGCCCGGCAAGATCAAGGGCAGCACCACCGCAAAAAACACCGTCCACGGGTTTGCCCCAAGGCTTGAGGCGGCGCGCATCAAATTGTGATCAAATCCCTGCAGCGTCGCCGTCACGGTGATCACCACAAACGGTGCGCCCAGGGCTGTGTGGGCCAGAATAAGCCCGGTGTAGGTGGCGTTGAGGCCGACCTCGGCAAAAAAGAAATACAGCCCCAGCGCGGAAATGATCACCGGTACGATCATCGGCGAAATCAACATGGCGTTGACCACCGCCTTGCCGCGAAAGTTCGCACGGGTCAGGCCCATCGCCGCCATGGTGCCCAATACCGTCGCCAAAAAGGCCGAAGCCGAACCGATCAACAAGCTGTTTTTGATGGCCAGCCCCCACACGGCCGAGCTGAACACCTCTTCGTACCAGCGCAGCGAAAAGCCCGTCAGCGGATAACTGAGAAAACTGGTCGAATTGAACGACAAGGGAATGATCACCAAGATCGGCAGGATCAAAAACACCAGCCCCAACCCGGCAATCACCAAAAAGGTATAGTGCCAAATCTTTAGACCAGTGCTTGCATAAGGTTGCAACATGGCTGTCTATCCCATCTTCACGCCGGTGGCGTTGGTCAAGCGGTTGTAGATCGAAAACAAAATCATCGTCGTGGCCAACAACATCATCCCCAAGGCCGAGGCCATGCCCCAGTTCAAGGTGCTGTCGGCGTGATAGGCAATAAAATAACTGAGCATTTGATCTTTGGGCCCGCCGATCAGCGCCGGCGTGATGTAGTAGCCCACCGCTAAGATGAAGGCGAGGATGCCACCGGCACCGATGCCGGGCAGGGTCTGGGGCAGATAAACCCTGATGAAGGCCACCGCAGGATGAGCACCGAGGCTTTCGGCGGCGCGCACATAAATCGGCGAGATGGATTTCATCACGCTGTACAGCGGCAAGATGACAAACGGCAACAAGATATGCACCAAACCGATGTACACGCCGGGACGGGCAAACAACAACGTCAGCGGATCGTCAATCACGCCCACCCCTTGCAAGGTCGAATTGATCAATCCATTTTTTTGCAACAACACCACCCAAGCACTGGTGCGCACCATCAACGAGGTCCAAAACGGCAACAAAACACAAATCATCAAAGGGTTGGCCCACTTGGCCGGGGCATTGGCCAAAAGGTAGGCCACCGGAAAACCGATCAGCAAACACGACAGAGTGACAATCCCGGCGATCCACAAAGTTCGCCAAAAGATGTTGACGTAGATCGCCTGGTTTTCGGGCACACGTTCGATTTCGCCGTTATCAATCACCTGTCGATCGATGGACGCCAGTATGTAAAAAGGCGTCATGGAATCGGAAGCCCGTTTGATGGCGTGCCAATATTTAACATCGGACCAGCGTTTGTCGGCCTTCAAAAAAGCATCCAAATTGGGCTGGTCGGGAAATTGGCGATTGAATTTGCGCGCGGTGCGCATGATCAAGCTGCGCATGCCGCTGACGTCATAATTCAGCCGTTTGCCGACCATCGCCACTTTTTTGGCTTTATAGGCTTCGCGCAAATCAAGCGCCATGGCACCTAAAACAACATCATCGGGCAGGCCTTCACCCGACCAATTTTGGATTTCAATCACCGTGCGCGGCATGTAGGTGATGAGTTCGGGATTGTCCACCGAACGCCACAGCATCAAGCCGATGGGGATGATGAAAATCGAAAGGGTAAAAATGAACAAAGGCGCGATCAGCGCCATGGCGTGCAGTTTACGTTTGCGCTCGGCACGACGTAGTTTGACCTTCAACGAGATGTCGTCGGCTATCCCTTCGGGAGCGGTTATGGGAGCGGTCTGATCCATGACGTTTGCCTTTGTTCAAAGGACGCAAGACGGGGGAGAGGCTAAGCCCCTCCCCCGTCTGCTTTAAGCTTATTTGGCAGCCCAGGAATTGAAGCGTTCGTTGAGTTCTTCTTCGAAATCAATCCAGAACTCGGTGTCGCTGTTCAAGGCATTCACCAGGTTGGCTTTGGCCGTCGGCAACTGCGCACCAACGCTGGCAGGAAGCGCCGCGATGGCCCGCTTGTTGGTCACGCCGTAAGGAATGCCCAGCGGATACTTCACCTGGTTCTCGCTGGCCGAAGCAAATGCCACAAAATCCATGGCCTTGGTTTTGTTGCTGGAACCCACAACCACGGCCCACGAATCAACCGCATAGATCTGACCGTCCCAGGAAATTTTGAAGTTCTTACCTTCTTTGTTGGCGTTGGTGATACGACCATTGTACGCGACGGTCATCACCACATCACCAGATGCCAGCCATTCGGCAGGTTGCGATCCGGATTCCCACCACTGGATGTTGGGCTTCAGCTCATTAAGTTTGGCGAACGCACGCTCGATACCTTCGGGCGTGGCCAACACTTCATAGACCTTGTCGGCGGCGACGCCGTCAGCCATGAGGGCAATTTCAAGGTTGAACTTAGCGCCTTTGCGCAGGCCGCGCTTGCCCGGAGTCTTTTTCACGTCCCAAAAGTCAGCCCAGTTTTTGGGCCCGTCTTTGAGCACGTCACCGTCATAGCTGATGACCATCGACCAGACGTAGGAGCCAACGCCACACTCGCTGACGGCGGCATCGATGAAGCCGCTTTTGGCACCGATCTTGTTCCAATCCAGCGGCTCCAACAGGCCATTTTCACAGCCACGCAGAAGCTCTGGGGCTTCGATCAAAAAGGCGTCCCAGGTGACGGTTTTGGTGTCGACCATGGCTTTGATTTTGGCCAAACCACCGTTGTAGCTGTCTTCCACCAGGGCATTGCCGCTGGCTTTTGTATACGGTTCGAAATACACGCTACGGAGCACATCTTGGGCCGCACCGCCCCAACCGACGACCGTCAGGTCGCGGGCGTGGGCCCCAACAGTGGCCGTTCCCAACACCGCACCCAGTGCGGCAACACTCAAAACTACATTACGAAATGACATGAAAGTTCCTTCCTTGGCTTTACGCCTTGCTTATGGTCTGGGCAAAAAACCAGCCCCCTTATGCCGAAATCGGATCTAACGCCCGACTGTCTTCGGCTGAAAAATTGACGAATAATTGGTGCCCCGGATTGAGGTCCGCATGCACGTTGCCGGCCCGCACCATGGCGCGAAACCCCTTGTGCCCCGCCATGTCCAAAGACACCCGCACATGGTTGCCGTGATAAATAGTTTCGATCACGGTCGCCGCAAAGGCATTGTCGTGGTCCAAGGGCGCATCGCTCAGCGCGACCCGTTCGGGGCGCAAAGACACCGTCGTTGCGGCTCCGACTCCTGCATCGAGGATGTGGCAAGCTTCAACCTGATCGCCACCCCTGAGGGCCACCCGGCATTTGCCGTTAGCGACCGCAATCACCTCACCGCACAGCATATTGGTTTCGCCGATGAAGTTGGCAACAAAGCTGTTGGCGGGTTCTTCATAAAGTTTGGCCGGCACATCAACTTGTTGGATGATGCCGTCGTTAAACACTGCCACCCGATCCGACATGGTCAGGGCTTCGTCTTGGTCATGGGTCACAAATACCATGGTGACGCCAAGATTTTCATGGATGTGCTTGATCTCAATCTGCATCTGTTCACGGAGTTTTTTATCCAGCGCGCCCAACGGCTCATCCAACAACACCAGCTGCGGATTGAACACCAAGGCCCTGGCCAACGCGACGCGCTGTTGTTGACCGCCGGACAGTTGCGACGGGCGACGATCACAAAACGCACCCAGCTGCACCATCTCCAAGGCACGACGCGCGTTGGCCTGGGCATCGGTTTTATTTTGTTTGCGCACGATCAGTGGAAAAGCGACATTTTCAATCACGCTCATGTGTGGGAACAAGGCATAATTCTGGAACACCACGCCGATATCGCGCTTGTGCGGGGGAACGTTGTTGAGCGCCTTGCCCTGCAATAAGATGTCGCCGGAGGTCGGCACCTCAAACCCCGCCAACATCATCAAACAGGTGCTTTTGCCCGACCCGGAGGGCCCCAACAAGGTGAGAAACTCACCTTGTTCAATATCGAGATTAAGGTTTTTCACCACCAAAATTTCGCCGTCGTACGATTTTTGAACATTCACAAACCGAACCAGCGCGTCTTGCACACTCGAACTCATTGCCTCAACTCCATTCCCCATTCGCACGCCCTGCCCTGTAAGCCCCCGCCTCACATGACCATGACCGTGTGTTAACGCGGAGCGTCTCCTCAACACCCCCCTCAACACTTGTTTTTTTAGCTTAATCAGTCCTTTTTATAATTTAATACGACCCATTCATTCATGCCCAATTTGCTTAATATTCTTGGATCACATGAACCGAGATTTATCCGATTTCCGCTTGAACTTCATCAAGCGAACGGCGAACCGTATCGATGATGATATCCACCTCCGTCTTACTGATGATAAGGGGCGGGCAAAATGCTATGGCATCGATCATGTTCCGGGAAATCACGCCATTATTTTGAAGGGTGGAATTCATCAGCGCCCCCAACATGCCGGGGGTTTCACCGCCTGACTTGGTCTCTTTGTCGGTCACCAGTTCCAGGGCGGCAATTAAACCAACACCACGCACTTCGCCCACCAGGGGGTGGTCGCAGAGCGCATGAAAACCATTTAGCATCCGTTCGCCAACCTCGGCCGCGTGGGCGACCAGGTCTCGTTCCTCGATAATTTTAAGATTTTCCAGGGCGACGGCAGCGCCGACCGGATGGGCACCACCGGTGTAGCCATGACCAAGCACGCCAATTTTATTACTTTCGTCAGCAATCGGTTCGAACACGCGATCGTTAATCATAAATGCGGAGGTGGGAAAATAGGTTGAGGTCAACTGTTTTGACATAACCATGATATCAGGCTTGATGTCGTAGGTTTGCGAGCCGAACATCTTACCAGTACGGCCAAAGCCGCAGATCACTTCGTCGGCGACCAGCAAGATGTCATATTTTTTCAAAACCTTCTGAATTTTGTCCCAATAGGTGGCAGGCGGCACAATCACACCACCCGCGCCCATCACCGGCTCACCAAAAAAAGCTGCGATGGTTTCCGGTCCCTCACGCAAGATCAAAGCCTCGAGTTCTTCGGCCATCCGGCTGGAAAAATCTTCTTCGCTCTCATCCTTGTGAGCATCCTTCCAGTGATGCGGGCAGGCGGTGTGCAGAACATTGGCAATCGGCAAATCAAAGGAGCGATGGTTATTGGGCAACCCGGTCAAGCTGGCCGAAGCGATGGTGACGCCATGATACCCGCGCAGCCGACTGATAACTTTTTTGCGTTCCGGTTGGCCCAGGGCGTTGGAGCGATACCAAATCATTTTCAAAATGGTATCATTTGCCTCTGAACCGGAATTGGTGAAAAAAACCTTGCTCATCGGCACCGGAGAGATAGACACAAGCTTTTCCGCCAAATCGATCACCGGCTTGTGGGATTTGTGCGAAAAATTATGATAATAGGGCAGCTTGCGCATCTGCGTCATGGCCGCATCCATCAACCTCTCTTCGCTGAACCCCAGCCCGACACTCCACAGTCCGGACATTCCCTCAATATAGCGTTTGCCGGAACTGTCTTCGACATAAACGCCATCGCCCTTCTCAATCACGAGCGGACCAACATCGAGATGAGCCCGCGCATTGGTGTAACCATGCATGTGATATTTAATATCGCGCGCTTCGGGAGAATTGGGGAGAAAGGACATGTTCGTCACCTCAAATTAATGTATTGGGCAGCATCACTGCTGCGTTTCGGTATCGTCGACATGACGCACACTGCGCACATCATTTCAGCTCTTTGACTTCTATATCCTGCGACCCTTCTTTCACGGGCCCCTGCCTGAATTGCACACGCGAACTCTAGCTTTACCAAGCCATCAACATCCGTCTTAAGCACAGTCAAATTGCCATGCGTTCCTCAACTGCGCAATGTTATTTTGATGCATCATGTATTATTTTTTGATATATGATACAACAAAATATTCGACGCAATGAGGTGTTGAGTTTGCGCTTTGGCGAATAATTAGACAGATTGCTTAGTCTACCGGTCCATCTCTTCGCTCACATTGGAACTTTCGAAATGAATACGCGCATTTTAGTGGCAATCAACCAGGGAAGCCTGGGCGACACAGTCTATGACCGTCTTTCAGAAGCATTGGTCAAGGGTCGCCTGCGTCCCAACGAAAAATTGACCATTCGTGGTCTCGCCGAAACCCTTGGCACGAGCCCAACGCCGGTTCGTGACGCCATCATGAGGCTGATACAAGACCAAGCCTTGGAACAACGTTCGTTACGCGATGTCCGGGTGCCCCTCATGACCTTGGAACGGTACCTGGAAATCGTCAAAATCCGTGTCGAACTAGAAGGGTTGTCGGCTGAGGAGGCGACGCGCAAAGCCTCCACCAAACAAATCAATTCGCTGAAAAAACTGATCGTAAAAAATGAGACCGCGGTTAACCGACAAGATTGGGCACTGGCAACCGAACTCAATCAGACCTTTCATTTTGCCTTATCGGAGATCGGCGAAATGCCGGTTCTTCGATCCATTTTGCAGCGATTGTGGTTGCAAATGGGTCCCCTGCTCGCCGGATATTACGAATTTGGCGGCGGGGGGATGACTGACCATCATCAGCAACTGGTCGAGGCGATGGAAAAACGCAATCCAGCCGAAGCCCGAAGAGCCATCACCGAAGACATATCCGGGCCCGTTGACGGCATCAAAAACTACATAATGAACTACCCTGACGACGCTGATGCCGCGGCTCGCGCGTCACTCAAATACAAAACCTAAATCAGACCGGGGAACGATCCGGGCATAAAGCAGAGGTCGTGATGAAACCAGAACAGGCATTAACGAAATTACTCGGCGAGAAGTCTGTTATCGTGGAAACGGATGCCATGCGGCCTTACGTCACCGAATGGCGTGGTGTTTATACGCCCAAGGTTCGGGCCGTTATTTTACCAAAAAATACGCAAGAGGTCGCTCGCACCGTTCGTTTTTGCGCCGATGAGGGAATTCCCCTCACCCCCCAAGGCGGCAATACCGGACTGGTCGGGGCCACTGCACCGGAGCATTCAGACGGCATCATCCTCAATCTCGGACGCATGAATACAATTCGAAAGCTGGACACCATCGACAACGCGGCGATTGTCGAAGCCGGGGTCATCTTGCAAATCCTGCAACAAGCCGCCGGCGATGCCGGACGTATGTTCCCGCTCCGCCTCGGATCGGAAGGCTCTGCCCAGGTCGGTGGGCTGATCGCAACCAATGCCGGAGGTGCCCATGCGGCCCGTTACGGCATGATGCGCGAACAGGTTCTGGGCTTGGAAGTTGTGCTACCCGACGGATCCATCCTGGATGGATTGTCGACCCTGCGCAAAAACAACACCGGACCGGATCTAAAGCATCTGTTCATCGGCTCGGAAGGAGCGTTCGGAATCGTCACTGCTGCGGGACTTCGTCTGGTTCCTCGGCCGGTCGCCCGCAGGTCACTCCTGGTCGCCTTCGAAACCATTGAGCAAGGCCTTAACCTACTCCATCTTGCCCGCTCGCTTTCCGGCGACAATGTAGAAGTATTTGATTTCATATCCCGCACAGGCATCGAGTTTGCCACACGCCACGTCCAGGGCGTGCACAACCCGCTGTCGACCCCGAGCCCGTGGGTCGGCCTGATCGAACTGACCGGGGCCAATGAAGAGTATCTTGAGGGCCTGATCGAACAATTCATCGAAAAGAGCTTCGAGGCGGACCTTCTTATCGATGGCGTGCAAGCATCATCGGACAGCCAACGCCAGCAGTTTTGGAAGCTTCGAGAGGCGGTCAGTGAAGGGCAACGCGCGGCCGGTCCAGAACTTAAACACGACATTGCCGTGCCCTTAAGAAATTTGGCCGATTTCATTTGCGAAGCGAGCAACGCCGTCGCCAACGTTGACCCCAATATCATGATCAATCCGTTCGGCCATATTGGCGATGGAAACGTTCATTTCAACCTGACCTTGGATGCGGCGACAACCTGTTCCAGCACGCGTGACACACTCTCACAAATGATATTCGCAATCGCCCATGGCCATGATGGCACCTTTAGCGCCGAACATGGGATCGGTCGCCTTAAAGAAAATGTGGCGCGCGATTGGCTCAGCGCCCCGCACCGAAAACTCGTCGGGGACCTTAAAAAAACGCTCGATCCGATGGCCCTTATGTCACCGGCGGTTCTGCGATGGGCCAACAATTCATTCGAGGGCAATCCTCAAAAGCCCCATCAAGTTCGGCGCGACTCAATTTGAACTCCGC
>JAESUA010000257.1 GCA_016763255.1 Magnetovibrio sp.
CGATGTCGAACACCAGGGCGTTGGGTCGTTGTTGGTTTAGCAACGGCGCGCAACCGGTCAGCGTCAGTTCGGCTTCTTCCTGGGGGCTGATGGCTTCCAGATCGAGGCCCGCTTCTTCTTTGACGCGGGCCAGGAACTCGTCACCGTTTTCGGCGCGGCGGCAGGCCTCGGTGGCGACGGAACGAATGCGCCGTGCGCCGGTTTGCTTGATTTTGGCGTGGCAAACTTTCAGGGCGCTGACGGTGCGCTTGATGGCTTCTTCGGAGAGTCGACCCTGTGCTGCGACACCCTCGCCCAGGCGTACGATGCGCGAAAAACTGTCGACCACGCGAAAACTATCTTTGTAGGGGCGGGCCACCAGCATGCGGCAATTGTTGGTGCCCAAATCGATAGCGGCATAAGCCGGAGCGGCTCTGGTGAAAAGCTCACTCTTATTAATGCCGCGCTTTGGCTGGGGGGAGGTCATAGTAAATCCACATTAATGGTATGGTTTTGTTGTCGTGCACAATAGCGCGTCCGACGCGCAGGTGCAAAGCCTCCAAAAAAGCTCACAAGCAGGTTTTTACACCGTCTTTTAATATAGAAGCAGCAAAAGCGCCTAAATCGGGTCTTGCGTTTGTACGCTGAGACGAATATATGTGCATCGCCTTCGCCCAATCCAACGGTGCGCAGTCCCTGGTGGGGAATCGTTCAATGGTAGGACAGCGGTCTCTGACACCGTCAATCCTGGTTCGAGTCCAGGTTCCCCAGCCAATATAAAGCCCCGTCTTCATGGCGGGGCTTTTTGATTGGGTTGGATCTTCCAGTAATTTACGGTTTCATTTGAATAAAATGAGTATGCGGGTCATATTCTGATGTGACGAAATCAAATTATCAATTCCCGGCATGCAATCATGCCCAAGTTTGATCCTTCCAAACTCAGTGTACTTGCGTCGGTCGGTAATCCAGCGCTTGGGCGGGCGACGGGGATCATGCTGTCGGCTTTGGGCTTCGCCAACATCAAGATTTCACCAGCCGAAAATATCTGCATGAATGCGGAACAATTGAAACCAACGTTTATATTGTTCACGCCGGAATATTTGACCATGCCGGTCGCTGAACGCATAAAATGCGGCTGCCCTTGTAAGAAAAAAGATAAATGCAATAAATCGTTGATTGTTATTTTCCTGAGGAAAAAATCAGTCGATTCCGTTCTGATGTCCAAAGAAATGGGGTTTGATGGCATTGTCTTCGCCGATCAGTCCATAGACCGCTTATACGAAGCATTGCAGACGGTATATGAAACCAACATGATACAAGAGATATAGGGCGGGAGGCTTCGTTGTGAAAGACATCGTAAAACGATTAAAGGGCATTAATGACGAGAGTCTGATTATGACCGTTGTGCGCGACTGTATGGACGCGGCAGAAGAAATTGAGCTTTTGCGCAGTGAAAATGATGCCCTGTCATCAACGATGGGTCGGATCAAGCACACGATCATTAAAGAAGAGCAAAACAGCAAAAAAAGAAAGAGCAAGGCATCGACCAAATAATTTTTTGCAATGGTGATTGCGTGGCCAATATGAATTTAGCGTGACCTGCTCGATTAGATATGGGGCAGTGTCAAAGGCAATTCTAAGGTCAGACGTGCACCGTCGGACAGCGCTTCGATGTTGAGGACACCACCAAGCGTTTGGGCGCGGTTGCGCATGTTGTTCAAGCCATAACCGCCATTCGCGCCATCATTGATGAGCGGTGTTCCGCCGGTATTTTCCACGATCAACCGGGCTGCACCGTTTGATCCAAGCAGGCCGATGATGCGGATTTTACGTGGCGTGCCGTGTTTTTTCGCATTGGTCACGGCCTCTTGCAAGATGCGCAAGATAACCAAGACATTGCCGGGACTGGCACCGTGAATTTCTGGTAAGGCGGCCATCGACCACTCGGTCTCGATGTTCAGGCTCCGCAGCACCGGCAACAGCCGTTCGCGATAGCTGGCCAGCGCGAACGGTAAATCGTCACCACTGATGTCGAGGGAATAGATCACCATGCGCAAATCGTCGAGGGCCGAGCGCGCGACCGCGTGGATATGCGCGGGTTGCGTATTGGGGCCGTCCGATAGGGCGATAATCGACACCAGATGGCCCCCCATGCCGTCGTGCAAATCAGAAACCAAACGGCGGCGCTCGGTTTCGAGTACGGCCCGTTCCGACGTTTTGCGCTCCTTGGTGAAATAGGCGTCAAGTTCAGCTTTCTGGGTCGTTAGGCGGCCTTGCAAGGTCTCCTCGTTCTTGTCCAGTTTATTGAGGCTGATCGACAAACGACGCATCAAAACGACGGTAATGACCGCCAGTAACAGTGGGCGAGCGTCCTGGGCGATGAATCCGATTCCTTCAATGTAGCCCCGTGCCATCGCCATGTCGTGAACCATATACGAAGCGATCAGTGCCAGCGGCCCCAGAACCAGCGCCGCCTCGCCGCGTTTTTCATAAAAGGCACCCCAGGCGGTAATTGCCGTCGCGCTCATGAAGCCAACAATCAAGATGGGTATGGAAAACGTCATGGTCAGCTGTGGCCACGTGAACACCCCGGCGGCGAACAACACCAAAGATATGGCGGGTATCGCAACAATGGCCAGGACCAGAAAACGGGGCTCTTGGCGGCCGATCAGTGACAGGGCAAAGAGAACAGTCACACACCCGACCGAGCTGCCCAGCACAAACACGTAGGGAAAGGCATCCATGATAGCCGGGGCAAGGTCGGCAAACAGGCCTGCACCGAATGGCATCGTTAATCCCAGCAGGGCAGAGAACCAGCCAAATACCCGTTCCTCACGGCGATATAAGTAAGCGACAAGAATGCCGATGAACATCAGGGTTTGAGCCGAAAACATCATCGCCTTGAGGCGTTCGTTGATAAAGACTCTAATTTTGAAATGGGGCGATACGGTTTTCTTGTCGCCAATATAAAGGGCCGACAAATAACCCGGCAGGACCGCCTCCCCATACAAGGTCAGGCGCAGATGATTGCGCCCGGCTTTTAAGTTCTTTGTCGGAAGGAGAGCCAATCCGGTCGCCTGAATCAAGGGTCCTGACCAGCTATGGCGAACAGAACTATCAAAAATATTCGTTCCGTCCAGTTCAATTTCGAGGCTTTTTTTCAGGGCTGGAATGAACAGATACAAAGGTGCATCCGCCACGGCATCCAGCTCAAAATAAATTTCATAAATCCCCACTCGCGCAGTCCGGTCAGCACTGCTCCAGCGGTGCGGTAGGGTAATACGCTCGGCTACTCCTCCATTGGGTGTGAATGTGGCTTTGGTTACCTGGATGGCCCCCTCAGGCGTCGGCAGTTCGAACACATAAGGAAGAGCACCTAAGGTCAAGATTATGAGGATATAAGCCGCCCATCCGATCCTTTGCCTGATCATTGCCCCATCACGGCCTTTCAATCAGCCCCAGCCGCATGGCCTCATAAACGGTTTCCGAACGATTGTGTGTTTCTAACTTGCGATAGATGTTGCGGATATGGACCGGTACCGTTTGATGAGAGATCCCATAAACGTCTGCCAGCTCCGCATAAGTCAAACCTTTGGCGACTCCTTGCAAAATTTCTGTCTCACGCCGGGTCAATTTCTGAACCGGTCCGCTGGTTTTATTTGTTTTTGTATCCACGGGGGCGGGCGTTTCAGGTTTGATGCGACGAATAATTGTCCGGGCAATTGCCGAGGAAACCGGCGAGCCCCCGGCAAGAAGTTCTTTTATCGCTTCGATCATATCGAACGGTTCGGCATCCTTAAGCAAAAAACCTGTGGCCCCAGCTTCGATCGCAGCAATCACCGTTTCATGGTCACCGAGGGCCGAAATCACCATGGCCTCCGCTTTTGGTTGCTCTTGGCGTAATCTTCGGATGGCCTCAATGCCATTGCCATCGGGCAGTTGCAGGTCGCTAACCAAAAGATCAACGGGCGTGGTGGCAATTTGTGTCAGCACCTCGCCTAAGGTGGCGCAGGCGGCAACCAAATGCCCCTCTGGCCAATCCGCAATGATGTGCGCCAAGCGCGCCCGAACGGGGGCGTCGTCCTCAACCAATAATACGCGGCACTGTCCGTTTGTTGGTGCAGCCATAGTCTGCCCTTTTTGCATCACTTTTGATATTTGGATGAACCATAACGCACTCATTTACACAGGGATATACCATGATATGGGTAGGTTTTGTGGGGTGAATTAAAGTGGGCACTAAATTGTCAAACGAAGCGCAACACCGTTACGCTGCGGTGTTGCAACAAGAGTGAATGATGATCAACTCGTTACCGAAAGCAAAAGAGACGGTTTTTTGAAAAGGGAGATGGGAACTTATTTTTGGTCCATGGTGCACAACTGTATTGTCGCAAGGAGATGAAGCTGGACAAGGTCACGGCCAGTATGCCCGCTGGAATTACGCTATGTATAACGGCCTGACGGAGGCCGTTGACCATAAAGACGTGGTTCTTTCATCCGCCGCATTCAAAGCGCCCCGTGTTGTTCTGCCATGAGCGCACCAAGGGATCGTTCATGGCGGTGTCCAGGCGGTCCGAGAGCTTGCGTTGCAGCGGCAACAAACTGTCGCGCAGGCCTTTGACTTCGCGTTCGGATTGCTCATCAAGGCGGCCCAAGCTTTCGATGGCGTCGGAAAGACGATAAAGACTTTGCGCCCCGTCGATGGCGGTTTGCAGCTTGCCCGCCACGTTGATGGTTCTGCCTGCGGTCCGTAGCGCGCGTGAGGTCGCATCGCTGCCCTTGATAGAGGCACCCTCGCCAAGGGTGTCTTTCATATATGTGAGTAAATTTTTGGTGGCGCGTTCGC
>JAESUA010000258.1 GCA_016763255.1 Magnetovibrio sp.
CGCCAAATGGCTGAAATCGACGCTGGAAAAAGCGTAAGCGTCGGGGGTGCCTGCTGTCAGGCCAAAATTCTTGAGGAACGCTTCACCGGTGAGGTGTGGCGGCAAGCCATGGGCTCCGCCAACGCCGAGGTTCACGGACGGTTCGCGAAAATACAGCGGCACCAGTTGGGCGTGAATATCGGTGAAGTTGAGCAGGGTCACTTGGCCGACGCTATCAAATTTGAGCAGATCGTCCTGGGTGATGTTTTGTGCAGATGCAGCGCGCGCGATGTTGGCTCCGCTGCCCAGCAATGCTGCGGTCGCAGCGGTCACCTGTAAAAAATCGCGACGGGTGAGCATAATATGAGGTCTCCGTTTTCCGAGTATATTTTTCTATTTATTCAACTCAGATTTTAAATTTTAGGCAGAAAAGGGGCGGCAACCAACTTGGCTGCCGCCCAAATTCGTCAGGTGTTACTTACGCACTGACACGGCTTCAATCGGCAGACCGCGACCACGCCAAGCGAGGTATGTTTCAAGGTTCATGTATTCGTCCGAACCATAACCGTACGGTTGCGCCCGAATGTTCTTGTTGCAGCCACGGAAGCGGCGATGCAAGGAACCCGGCTTTTGCCATTTCAGGCGGTAGGTCGGGAAGCCATTGGACTGGCCTTGGGACAGACGTTCGGCACGAATCATGTTGCCGGGGTTGTCTTCATGGCAGTTGCTGCACGCCAAATCAAGCTGACCGCGACGCTGGTAGTAGAACTCTTCGCCCTTTTTCCAGAATGCATTCAACTTGTCATCCGGGAAATCAGCCGTGCTGACGCGTTCCATACCGCGAGACTGCATGGCGACCAGGCCGGTCATACCAAGCATTTCATCGGATTCGTACTTATAAGCCTTGGCTTTTTGGTACTTGGTGCGGCATTGATTGATGCGCATTTCGATGTTGATGGGTTTGTTTGTTTCCGGATCAAAAGCTGGGTAGCTGGCACCCACGCCTTTCATCGGAATATGCTTCAAACCGCCGGTTTCATCATCCGGTGCGCCGTGGCAGTCGGCACACGAAACATTCGCTTCACCGTCAGCTTTGTCATACAGCTCTGCAGCTGCATCAACCCAAGGCATGGCTGGGTTTTCAAAGTCATCGTTCTGCATGGCTTGTGTTTCAACCGATGCGGTTTTGTAACCAGACCAGATGCCACCGTCCATACTGTCGTACGGGTTCGGTTCGTATCCGGCGGTCCCCTGGCATGCTGCCAGTGCGATGCTTGCGCCTACTAAGGCAACAGCAGTTGTGATTGTCTTGAAATTCATGACGTTAGCCCTCCCTTCGTCGTGACTTAAGACACCGTCATGTCTTTAGACACTTTGATGCTCTCACCGTTATCGTCGGTCCACTTGAATTCATACTTGCCGCTTTCCTTCGCCGTGAAGAAGAACGAGATGTATGGATTGGCGGATACGGACGGGTGCATATCGGCACCGAACAGTTCCTTGCCGTTAACCGAGCAAGAGAATTTGTTCAGGATCAGACGAGGGATCTTATTGCCCTTTTTGTCTTTGCGATTGCCTGTTTCCATTTTGTGGGATGCCAGGGTCTTAACCTGGACAATGTCGCCAGCTTTTGCCTTTTTCGGCAGCTTGACGCGAGGTTTCTTAGCCATAGTTATAGCACTCCTAATATGTCTGAGTGACCAAAGGGCAGGGGGCTGATCAGCCGCCGCAACCGCCGATGGTGACTTTCACTTCCTTCTTAGCGGTCAGAACCGAACCATCGTTCATGACAGCTGCGACCACGACGTTCTGGGTTTTGCCCAGGCGGATACGGGTCGAAACTTCGGCCTTACCGGTCGGAGTCATGTTGAAGGAAATGGTCTCAGGGCTTGGATTGCCCTCAGCAAACACATGGATCTGCTTGACATAGTTGTCGGCCGTCATGGGGCTATCAACGGTGATGCCCACGGGAACGGTCGCGCCGTTTTCAGCAATTTCTGGCAAGGTAATGGTAACTTTGTCAGACATGGAACCGGCTGATCCGGCAAGTTCCGCAAGCTTTGCAGCTGCGGATTCGGGTGTGGCATGGGCCGTCGAAGCGAAACCCAGAGCCAACACACCTGCGCCAGCAGCTTTAAGAGCCTGGCGGCGGTCCATTTGGACCATATGGTGAATGTTATTGCTCATATTATCCTCTATTTCTTTGATTTTGCGTCAGTCTCGCCAGGGGGCTACTTCAACGTCATCAGGTAGGCGACAATATCTTCGACTTCCTGTGCGTTTAGGATCGTCTTGCCGATGAACTTCTTGAGCACACGATGCTGGCCGGTTTTGTAAAAGCTCGGCATCATCGTGCCGTCGTTGATGACCTTGGGGTCAACAAGACGCATGCGCAACGTGGCTTCATCCAAACGTGAACCGACGCCATTGAGATCGGTGCCGGTCAAGCCGTGGAATTGTTGCTCAGGAATAGGCATCACATGACAAGCTAGGCAGTTGCCTTTCTTGCGGTGAATGACGATTTTTTTGCCTTTGGCCGCATCGCCGGGCTTGCCCGTCAAAGATTGCGGGATCGTCTCGTCAACGATCTTGTAGTTAACCAATTCCGCAGCTTGCGCACCGGTGGCAATTGTACCGGCAAGCGCAAGACCAAAAGCGGCGGTCATAAGTTTTGCGTGTTTCATTATCCCTCCCATAGACGAACCATAGTTTGACTGATGCCCCTTGCTTTGAACACTCAAAGACAAGAGATCTCAGACAAGCCTACTGGCTTAGTCCCGGATAGAACAAGTCCAAATGTTTCTAAGTGGACTTGAAATGGTTTTGGCCTCCCAAATGTGCGGTTTTCTGTCTTTATACGCAGAAAAAGTGTTTAAAACGCACATTCGAACCTGTTTTGTGGGTTGATTTTTTCTATCCCCCCACTAAGTGCTGTGTATTAGCACTCTGTTACATTAGGGACCTTTCATTCACGTGGCAAGTCCAGTTTGATAGAAAATTCTTATCGTATCCATAAGAAAAGGCGGGGGAATCCCCCGCCTTAATCTTTGTTGAAATAGAATTATCGTATTTTAACTACGGCTTAGCATGGCTTTTAGACCGCCCATAACAGACTCTTCTTCAAGGGATTTAAGACCCCAAACCGCGCCAGTGATGATGGAAACCAGGGCAATCAATGAACCCAAGGCCAGTGTGGACATACCGGTCAGGCCCTGTCCGATGGTGCAACCCATTGCCAAGACACCACCGATTCCCATCAGCGTGGCACCAAACATGTGACTCTTCATATCATCTGCGCCGCTGAAGGCTTCGATGTGAAACGATTTTGTGGCCAGGGCCATTAAAAACGAGCCCATGATCACGCCGCCGACGGTGGCAATGCCGAAATTGATCGAGGAACCCGTAAAGGTCATCAAGTACTGGATCGATTCTGCGGTCGGTGCGACGAAGGTGAACGAGGACAGTGGAGTCGGTTCAAAGTCGTCAAAACCCATCACACCGGTGATGTACCACCCGGTCGGGATCATCAAGCCAATAATCAAAGCACCGATGATGTCGGTCTTGGAGTGACGGAACTCTTCGTCCTTGAAGCAATAGCCAAGGGTTAATATGGCCAACACAGCGGTAACGCCAAGGCGCAGGCTTTCGGTTTCTATGCTTATGACGGCACCGAGGATTTCGACCATCGATTGGCTTTCTAAACCATATTCCGTCAGATCGGTGTTGAAGATTTCCAGCTCCAGGCGCGCCAAACCGAACAGGCCGCGCAAGGTCATATATGCGGTCACGCCCATGATCATGAAAACGATGATAGATTTAAGGTTGCCGCCACCGATGCGCAGCAGGGTCTTATTGCCGCAACCGCCGGCCATGGTCATACCGTAACCAAATAATAAACCGCCTAAGATTGCACCCGGCCACCCGAGGCTTGAGGTCAGATAAATTGTGCCGCCATCCGCAGGGGACAGGGTCAAATCGATCAATTCCATCATATGCAAGGTCTGGGTGCCGAGAATTGCCACGGCAATTGCGAGCATCCAGGCGCGAAACCGCGTGGTGTCTCCCATCAAAACCATGTCGGACACGGCGCCCATGGTGCAAAAATTTGTTTTGTTGGCTGTGGCCCCAAAAATGATCCCAGCCGCAAATCCTGCGATTGCAACCAGCGTGCCCACGCTCATTTCTTCCATCCTGCGTCTCCCAGTGAGTTCGTCAATCCATTGTTTTTAGGCGGTTAATCCGCTTTTAAGGATTGGAGCAAAGCCTATGCCCCGTATTTTCGTATTTTCTGATATAATGTATTTAAGCTCATTTGTATATTAGGTTTGTCTAATTGCGTGTATCATGTATATTAGCTTTGCCTAAAGTGAGAATCAGCTCCAATATCATCAAGCTGGCCGTTTATGGCAGATTTATAGTGACGCCAGGGTGTCACTAAACCCATACCCGCAAACTGCAAGCCTGGGAAAACCACAACCCCAAGGACGAAAAAGCAGAAAGTAGGCACGGAATACTACCAAGCGCATTCAGTAGCAGTTTAGATTGTGCGTATATAAGCAAAATCTAAAACTTAGCGCAGCATTTAATCTGTGCATGAAAAACGCGCCAATGACGGCCAAATTAAACGCACTTTATGCGGTAATGGCCGGGATGGCATTTAAATTGGGAGATGACCAGTGAGCGACGGCAGCAACAACAAAAAGATGAGTATCATCGTAACGAAGGGGACCCTGGACTGGGCCTATCCTCCGTTTATTCTGGCCTCCACGGCAGCCAGCCTGGATGTGGACGTGACGCTGTTCTTTACCTTCTATGGTCTCCAGCTTCTTAAGAAAGACCTGGATCACCTGCAAATTTCAACACTTGGCAACCCAGGTATGGAAATGCCGGTGATGGGCATGCACATGACCATGCCGAACATCGTCTCTGCGATTCCCGGTGTTGACGCCATGTGCACATCGATGATGAAGAGCATGATCAAGAAAAAGGGCATTGCCTCGATTCCTGAATTGCGCGAAATGTGCCTGGAAAGTGACGTCAAGATCGTTGGTTGCCAGATGACCATGGACTTGTTCGAGTGGACCCCGGACCAAATGATTCCAGAAATGGAACTCGGTGGTGCCGCAACCTACATGGCCGGTGCGTTGGAAAGTGACGTCAACCTGTACATCTAATTGTGTCGTGCCCAGGTGATTGACCTTCACGGTTTGGCCTGGGCGCCACTCACAGGCCTTGAAGTGATGAGCAGGGTCAATGTCAGTTTGCGTTGGACTTTGATTCAAAACAACGCCATTCAATGAGGGGGAGAAAATAATGAAAACCATGATTTATGTTGCGTTCTCTGCGGGGGCTATGCTGGCTGTGTTGAGTGCCGCCGGCACCGCCGCCGCCGCCGCAATCGATGCCAATGCCTTGAAGGGCGAAGCCGTATCCGTCGTGAAGGCTTTTGGTGGGCCGTTGAAAAAAGCCCTGGTGGGCGGCATGAAAAACGGTGGCCCGATAAACGCCATCGCCATCTGTAATGAAAAAGCGCCCGCCATTGCAGCTGCGGCTGCGGCCTCTACCGGATGGGATGTTGGTCGAACCAGCTTGAAGTTGCGCAACCCAAATAATGAGCCGGATGCCTGGGAGCTGAACGTCCTCAAGTCATTTGAATCCCGAAAAGCGGCCGGTGAAAAACCAGATACCATTGCTTTTGGTGAGGTGGTTGAGAGTAATGGCAAAAAACAATATCGGTTTATGAAAGCCATTGGCACTGCGCCCGTGTGCCTGAACTGCCATGGTGCCGAGCTTAAACCGGCCGTCGCGGCAAAGTTGGACGGGTTGTATCCCGACGACAAGGCGCGCGGTTATGCCAAGGGTGATATCCGGGGTGCCTTTACGCTGAAGAAAAACCTTTAAGCTCAGCAATACGATTTGAATTGGACGGTAGAACGTGAGCGCAAATTTTGGAGACGATTTGGGAGAACATGTTACGCCGCTCAATCAGCTGTTTGGGCTGTGCAGTGCGGGTAATCAGGACACGGAATTTCTGCCGGAACGTCGTTCGTTGAGGATTCACGGGCATTCCACCACCATTCGGTTGGAGCGCGCATTTTGGAATGTGCTCGAAGAGCTCGCGGCCTCCGAAGATATGACCGTGGCCAGCCTCGTGACCAAAATTTATGACCATTGCCAATTCGCCAATCAAAAAAATCTGGCTTCGTGCTTGCGGGTTGTTTGCCTCAAGTTTATCAATATTGGCCTGTAGAATTACATTATTGAATTCGTATGTTATAGATCCTGTATGGATTTATCGCTTTAACCACCACCTCTAAGACAAGAGAGACTCAACCCATGGCTACCCAAACTCTTGACACAAAAGGCATGAATTGCCCGCTTCCGATCCTCAAAACCAAAAAAGCTATTAAAGGTTTGGCAACGGGTGAAACCCTCGAGGTTCTGTCCACCGATCCGGGTTCCGTGAAAGACATGGAAGCATTTTGCAAGTCTACCGGCAATAAACTGCTCAGCAGTGCGGAAGACGGCGGTGTTTACACCTATGAAATCCAAAAGTCTTAAGTATATCTTTTCGTTGAAGAAAGCGGCCGTATTTTTAAATACTTTCATTTTCTGATATGTTTCCAGTCCCGGGGTGGCTTGATGCTGCTCCGGGACTGATTCTTTGGACATAGATTGGGCCTTTTTTATGAACAAGTTGATGGGCGTTTTGCTCTGGGTGGGGCTGGGTGTGCCATTTGGTCCGTTAAACGCGGCTGAATTGGTATATTTCGGATCCGCTGCATGCCCCATTTGCGACACTTGGGAACATGAAGTGGGCGAAATTTATCCCAAAACGGATGAGTCTAAAGTTTTACCATTACGCCATCATGACGTGCATGATGACCGCCCCGATGATTTGGCTTTTATCAAAGGCGTGGTCTTTACGCCGACTTTTGTGGCCATCGAAGAGGGTCGTGAAGTGGGGCGTATCATTGGCTATATGGGAGATTTTTTCTTTTGGGAACAGGTCGGCGGTTTGATCAAAAAACTTAAGGCAAGTCAAGCGCAACGCCAGACGGCGTGTTCTCAAATTGGCACGGAAAGTTCAGCCGCACAGTGCTGATTTACACTTTTTTTGAAGGCAAAAATCATTTAAGTGCATTTTTGTCGGATGGCGTCGTTTTCTTTGCTTGCATTTATGTATGAGCAGGGAAAGAATGATACTGGAATCATTGATGATTTGCCGTCCAATCGGGGGGCTCGGCAAAGGTTGAGGGATGTCTCCAAAAGTAGATAAATCCGCAAAACGCGGTCAAAAGGCACACACGTCGTCTTCAAAACAAAGTATCGCTGTTGAAGTGGCGCACGGTGAGGGGGGGCGTGTGGACTGGGCACGAAGCCTGTTTGACACCTTGCAAAATGATCTGGCCGTCTATTTAAACGATGGCCTCATCGTCGACATCTCAAAAAGTGGCCTTGTCATGTTGGGGGTGGATACCTTCGCTGAGGTGCAAGGCCTGCATTTTGCAGATTTCATCAACCGTGACCACTTGGCAAGTGCATTACCCGTATTATCAGGCAAGACCGAGCATGGACTCGAAGTCATGGTTAATTTGCTGCCGCGTGACAGCGATGAACCGCTTGAGGTTGCATTAAGTTCGGTTCTTTTGGATGCAGAAACGCACGGCTTGGCTTTGCGGGCGCGACGCCTGAAGACCGTCGCGCAAAAACGGTCTAGCGATATGCTGGGCAGCAACCTTTATCGCAATCTGTTTGAAACATCGCAGGCGATGATCTGTGTGCTTGACCGTGACGGCTACTTGCTGTTGGTCAACGAAGCGGGCTGGCGCATCTTAGGCTACGAAAATGCCGCGGGGCTAGCCGGTCGACCGTTCCTACACATTGTGCATCCCGATTATCACGCTGTGATCTCAGAGGGCTTGGAGCTGTTCGCTTCTGAAACCGAACCTTTACCGTTGAAATTTTTGCGCGCCGATGCCGACGTAATTGATGTTGAGGTCAAGTTCACGACCATCGGCGATGGTCAATTCATGCTCGAAGCGCGCGACATCACCGAGCGCACCCGCACGGCAGAAGTTTTGCAAGAACGTGAACAACGCCTGCGCGGTATCTTGGATACAGTGGCCGATGCGATCATCACCATCGATGCCAAAGGTAAGGTGGTGGCCTTCAACAAGGCGGCGGAATTTATTTATGGTTACGAAGCCCGCGAGGTGATCGGCAGTAACATCTCCATGTTGATCTCGGGGCAGCACGCCAGCAACCACGATGCCTATTTGGCCAACTACGAAAAGACCGGCATCAAAAAAATTATTGGTGTCACCGGGCGTGAACAAAAGGGCGTGCGCAAAAACGGCGAAGAATTCCCGTTAGAAATTGCCGTCACCGAATTGCGCCATGGCACCAATCGGTTGTTCACCGGCGTGGTGCGCGACATCACCGAACGCAAACAGGCTGAAGAGCAAATTCGCCGTCATCATGATGAATTGGAAATGCGGGTTGACGAGCGCACCCGCGAGTTGACCCAGGAAATTCTTGAACGCCAACATGCCGAAGATAAGTTGCGTTTGGCCGGTGAGGTGATCGAAGCCCTCACCGAAGGTGTGGTGATCATCAACCCCGACTTCCGCATCAGTTCCATCAATCCGGCCTATATCGACATCTCAGGCTATGGCGTTGAAGAAGTGATCGGCAATTACCCCATCAACCACACCGCACTGAGCCAAGACGGCGCCATGTTTGATGATATGTGGGCCGGCCTCGAGGCACGGGGACGGTGGGAAGGTGAGTTCTGGAACCTGCGCAAAAATGGTGAAGAATACGCCGAACGCTTGTCGGTGACCGCCATCACCAATAGCGCTGGCGACGTGATGCAATTTGCCGCGATCATTTCCGATATCACCAAGCGCAAGCAGGATGAAGAACGCATTCTCTATCAGGCCAACTACGACAGCCTGACGGGCTTACCCAATCGCTCGCTGTTTTTGGACCGTCTGGGTCAAGCGATCAACAATATGCAGCGTTCCCATAAGAACCTTGGCCTTTTGTTCATCGACTTGGATGGGTTCAAGTTGGTCAATGACACCTTGGGTCATGATGTGGGTGATATGTTGCTGAAAGAAGCGGCCAAGCGCCTGGGCACCTGCGTGCGCACCGGTGATACCGTGGCCCGTTTGGGCGGTGATGAATTCACCATCATCATGCCCAATTTAGACGATCCCAAAAATGCACCGCTGGTGGCGCAACGTGTTTTGGACTGCCTGGGGCGGGTTTTTTTACTGGGTGGTCATGAAGCCTTCATTTCCGGTTCCATCGGTATTGCCATCTATCCGGATGATGCCAATGACGCACAAGAACTTTTGAAAAATGCCGATGCCGCCATGTATCGGGCCAAGGAAGAAGGCAAAGCAAACTATCAATTCTTCACCGCCGACATGAACGAGCAGGTGAAGGAACGCTTGGTGCTTAAGAACGGTTTGTCCAGGGCACTGGATAACGATGAATTTCATCTGCTCTATCAACCCAAATTGGACATTAAATCCAACCGTGTGACCGGGGCAGAGGCCTTGATGCGTTGGCAAAGCCCGGACATTGGCTTGGTCAGCCCGGTTAAATTTATTCCCATCTTGGAAGAAACGGGCATGGTGCTTGAGGTTGGCGAATGGGCCATCTACACCGCATGCCGCCAACACGTGGACTGGATTAAGGCGGGGTTGCCGCCCATTAAGGTGGCGGTGAACCTATCGGCTCGTCAATTGCGAGAGCCATCTTTCGTCGGTATTGTGAAGTCGGCTTTGAAAAAATACGAC
>JAESUA010000259.1 GCA_016763255.1 Magnetovibrio sp.
AGATCGCGGAAGGCTTGGCCGTATTCGTTGCCTTTGGTCGGCAGGCCGTCGAGATAATGCGCCGAGGCCATTTTTACGGTCCTGAGGTTCAATTCCGCCGACAAACCGCCGATCACCACCGCGAGGTGGTAAGGCGGGCACGCGGCGGTGCCCAGCTTGGCGATTTCGGCGCGCAGGAATTTTTCCATGGATTCTGGGTTGAGCAAGGCTGCGGTTTGCTGATGGAGGAAGGTTTTGTTGGCCGAGCCACCGCCCTTGGCCATGAACAAAAATTTGTATTCTCCACCGGGCACGGCGGCGATGTCGATTTGTGCGGGTAGGTTGGTGCCGGTGCCTTTTTCTTCGAACATGGAGAGCGGTGCCATCTGGCTGTAGCGCAAATTGTTTTCGGCGTAGGCTTTTTTCACGCCTTCGGACAGGGCATCAACGTCTTGACCGCCGGTCCAGACATTTTCGCCTTTTTTACCCATAATGATGGCGGTGCCGGTGTCTTGGCACATGGGCAGCACCCCACCGGCAGAGATGTTGGCGTTTTTCAACAGTGTCATGGCGACGAAGCGGTCGTTGGCCGAGGCTTCCGGGTCGTCCAGAATCGCTGCCAATTGTTGTAAATGTTTGGGCCGCAACAGGTGCGAGGTGTCGCGCATGGCGGTGGACGCCAGCAACCTCAGGCCTTCTGGATCGATTTCCAGCACACTTCGCCCGGCCACCTCATGGGTGGTGACGTAATCGCCGGTTAATTTGCGATATTGAGTGGTGTCTTCACCAAATGAAAACAACTCGTTTGGGGATGTGTCGCTCATGAAGTTTGCTCTCTCAACTGGGGAGGTTGAAAACGACTTAACTTTGTATTCGGGGAAACGGCCATGGACAAGGGGGCATACTGCCCCGAAAAACACCCCATCTTTTGGGCGTATAGTGGCCGTGAAGTCGCCTTATTTTTTGCGGAATGCATCCAGGGCGATGACTTCGCCGGTTTTTTTGTTGTCATCTTCACCTGTGCCATCGTCTTGGTTGGTGCGGTTACGCGATTCTTCGAAATATTCGAGCTGCGTGGCGTCGTAATTTTCAATGGCCGTGTCCAGCTCATCGAAATCTGCATCATCGGATTCGTCCATGGGCAGCATTTTTAACTGCAGGGCGAAGTTGACCGATGGGTCGGCAAAAGAAATGACCGAAGCATAAGGGGTGATCAGCGTTTCTTTTTTGCCGCCAAAACTGAGCATCACGGTGAAGCTGTCATCATTCACGTTCAAGTTATCGTATTGATATTGCAGCACGATGGTCATGTCGTGTGGGTGTTGGGCGCGCAAACGACCGGGAATTTGAACACCTTTGTCCTGGGTCAGGAACGAAATGTAAAAGTGGTGATCGCCGGGAAGGCCGTGGTCCGCAACATTGGTGAGGGTTTTGCGGATAACGCTACGCAGCGCTTCTTCAACCCAGATGTCATAGCGGAGAGTTTCGTCGGTCATGTGGTCCCTGCGTCAATTTCTTCGCCCACTGGGCGGTGTTAAATTAAGTGGGGGGCTTCTGTTGCAAGGTGCCCCCCGAACCCCGTGGTTGCTTAGCTGTTAAGCGGCAACCGCAAATGCTTCATTATCGTTAGCATTTATAAAAGTAGCCCGATACGGTGGTATTATGCCGGGCGAAAGTCAGTCCTTTACCACGCTCGTCGATCCTATTTCGCCCCCATGCCGACCAGCACCTTGGATCTCCAAGCCTGCCGGAAAGAATTGGTGGAGGCGCCGGGTACCGCCCCCGGGTCCGAAACGCTTATTCCGAAAAACGTTTATCGCCATAGTCGGTTACCCGACACGTCAAATATAAGCCCCCCCGCGTGGGAATGCAAAGCCTGTGGTGCGTAAAAACAGAAAAATTCCAAATGATGAGTGTTTTGGCGTTTTCCACAATGTATGGTGTGCTTGTCGGTTTTAGGGGCTCAGTTTCGTGATATGATCCTGGGATCGAATCGCAGTCTCTCCCCCTTGGCGAAAGTGATGGCGGGACTGCTTGCTTTGCACATGCATTAGGGGGCGCGTCTTTATGGCGGATATCTTCATCGTTGATGACCAAGGACCGGAAGCGACGGCCATGCTCCAGGCACTGTATTCGCGTTCGGCCGAGAGTGCGCGCACGCACCTTGAAATGGTCAAAAAACGCGGCTCCGCCAAATTCATGGAAAGCTATTATGTGGGCTACGGCCATGCTTCCATCGGCGATTGCGGTGCCACCACCTTATTTGTCGAGGGCTTGTCGATCATTGCCTGCAAGGCGGTGCAAGACAATCCGCTCTATAGCGGTCAGGAAAGCTCGACCCGCTATATCGATTTTTCTAAGCAAGCCATCATCGATCCCATCGCGACGGGCGAAAGCAAAGCCATTCTTGATCAATGGATGGATTTTTATTTGGCCGCGCTGGCCCCGTTGGAAGCCTATCTGAAAGAACAATTCCCCCTTGGTGAAGGCGAAAATGAACGGGTGTGGGATAACGCCATCAAGGCCCGCGGCTTTGATATTTTGCGCGGTTTTTTGCCCGCCGGGATCACCTCACAGCTGGCGTGGAGCACCAACTTACGCCAAGCCGCGGACAAGCTGCACCTGATGCGCCACCACCCCTTGGCCGAAGTGCGCGAGATCGCCGAAGGCTGTTTGGATGAATTACGCAAAAGCTACCCCAGCAGCTTCGGCCACAAGGATTATCCCGATACCGAAAGCTATCTGGCCAAGACCGCGTTTAAGACCAATTATCTCGATTCCAGCTTTTTCGCGGCCGATGAGGCGGATTTAAGCTTTTCGACCAGCGTCGACAATGCCCAGTTGGAAGCCCAGGAACTCGACGTCATCAAGAGCCGCCCTGCGCGCACCAATTTGCCGCGCTATTTGGATGGTTATGGCCAGTATACCTGCACGTTCGATCTTGATTATGGCTCCTATCGCGATTTGCAGCGCCACCGCAACGGCATCTGCCGCATTCCGCTGCTGAACGGCGAACGGGGCTTTCATGATTGGTATCTCAATGAGCTGCCCGACGGCTTGCGCGCCCAGGCGTCGGCCTTGGTCGAAGCCCAATACAGCGCCATCGATACGCTTGATGCCAGTGCCCACGATAAGCAGTATTTGTACCCGTTGGGGGCCAAGGTGCGGTGCCAGACGGTGTATACCCTGCCGCAGATGATTTATGTGATTGAGCTGCGTTCGCAGAACACGGTGCATTCAACTCTTCGTGATATTATGCACTGGATGCACCATGAAATGGTCAAGCAGCATCCTCATTTGACCCTGCACACAGACCTTGAAACATCAAAATTTGATGTAAAGCGCGGCACCCAAACCATCACCAAGTGTGTTTAATCTAGATCATCACAACAACCTTACCGTCAAAATTAACCCCAAATGATTAATGGGGATTGCGTTTTTCTGTAGATCGGTTCAATTTTGAACACTACATATACGGAAACGCGAGGCGCGGTCAGCGCGCCCAGTTGTGTTAGTGCTCAAGACGGAAGGGCTACAGGCCAGTGAACTCCCAAGGTAAATTGTTTTCTGCCGAGCGTCGCTTGATGAAGGAGCGCGGGGAGCAAATTCCCGCATATGCGCCAGCGGCTGCACCGGCACCGGCGCTTCAGACCGATGAAGTTTTGAAGGCCATCGCTGAAGTGAAGACGATGATCGAAGGTCTCGGCACTCAAACCAATGCGACCGGTTCGGAATCTTCACCGGAAATGTCGGTATTGCGCGGCCAGTTGCATGATCTCAAAGAGTCTATTGATAAAACCAAGGCCGAAATTGCCGCGATCCATAAGCCGGGCGAAAGCGAAGATAAATTCATCACCGCCGCCATGGAACTGGGCGCGATTGTCGAGGCCACCGAGGTGGCGACCAACAATATCCTCGGCGCTGCCGAAGATATTCAAGACCATGCACAGGGCATTCGCGAGCGCATCGATGATGTAAAGTCCCATGAACTTCTGAAAGAGATCGACAACCTGGTCACTCATATCTTTGAAAATTGCAACTTCCAAGACATCACCGGCCAACGCACCGGTAAGGTGGTCAAGACCATCAATTATCTGGAAGAACGCATCCTGACCATGATCAATATTTGGGGTGAGGAAGAGTTCGAAGGCATTGAGCTGTCCGATGACGTGCGCAGCGAGGATGAAAAACTCCTCGAAGGACCGCAGCTGGATGGTAATGGCATTTCCCAGGACGATATCGACTCACTGTTCGATTGATCTGCCAGATTTAAGTCATACAAAAAGCGCCCCCTCGAAGACCGAGGGGGCGCTTTTTTTGTGAGTGTTTGGACCTAAATCGTTTACTGGACGATTTTGGGCATTGATGCAGCTTTGGCTTCGAGTTTTTCGCAGGCCGTCTTCCACACCGCAGCGGCGATGGCTTAGTAGGCCTTGGCGTGATCGCTGTCGGGTTCTGCATCGACGATCGGGTGACCGCTGTCGGAGGTTTCGCGGATTTTAATGTCCAGCGGGACTTCGCCCAAGAAATCCACCTGCAAAAGCTCGGCTTCTTCTCGTGCGCCGCCGTGGCTGAACACATCGGTGCGTTCGCCGCATTTGGGGCATTTGAAGTAGCTCATGTTTTCGACGATGCCCAGAACCGGCACGTCAACTTGGCGGAACATGTTGAGACCCTTACGGGCATCCAGCAGGGCGATATCTTGTGGGGTGGAAACGATCACCGCACCGGTCAGCGGCACTTGTTGGGACATGGTCAGTTGCACGTCACCGGTGCCCGGCGGCATGTCGATCATCAAAACGTCCAATTCGCCCCATTTCACGTCGCGCATCATCTGGATCAAGGCGGTTTGGGCCATCGGGCCGCGCCAAATCACCGGGGTTTCTTCCTCGACCAAGAAACCCATGGACATACATTTGATGCCGTGGCCTTCCATGGGGTCGAGCAGTTTGCCGTCGGACGAGTTCGGCTCGCCTTTGATGCCCAACATACGCGGCACGGACGGACCGTAGATATCGGCGTCCAAAAGACCGACTGTGAGGCCCTGATCGCGCAGTGCCAGGGCGATGTTGACGACGGTGGTGGATTTGCCCACGCCGCCTTTGCCCGATGCCACGGCGATGATCGCCTTCACACCCGGCAGAAGCGGGCCTTCGGCGGGGGTCTGAGGGGCACCTTTTTTGGCTGCGGCTTGTCCACCGCTATCTCCGCCGGCTTCGCCTTCGGCGGTCAA
>JAESUA010000260.1 GCA_016763255.1 Magnetovibrio sp.
GGCGGCAGAGCAAAACTCTGCCGCCAGAAACCGATAAACCTGATTAGAATACAAACAGGATCAAGAATGCGATCACCAGCGCGTAGAGCGCAACGGCTTCAACCAGGGCGAAGCCCAGGATGGCGCGGCCAAAGACCTTGCTTTCGCTCGCCGGGTTGCGCGCGATAGCGCTGATCAAGGATGCGAAGATGTTGCCGATACCGGCGCCAACGCCACCCAGACCGATAACGGCCAGACCAGCACCAATCATTTTTGCGGCTTCAAGTTCCATGGTTCAATTCCTTTAGTCGTTCGTCTTGAACAGAGGGTTGATTTCAATGAGTTCAGTATCCTGCGTGTCTTAGTGCAGGTGGATCGCATCATTCAGATACAGGCACGTCAGTACCGTAAAGACGTAGGCCTGCAAGAAGGCGACCAAAAATTCAAAGCCGATCATCAAAACATCCACACCAAACGGCAGGATGCCAGCGACGCCCAGCGGCACGATAAATCCGGCAAACACCTTCATCATGGTGTGTCCGGCCATCATATTGGCAAACAGGCGTACCGACAGGCTCACCGGGCGCGAGATATAAGAAATGATCTCGATCGGGATCATGATCGGCAGAACCGCGGCCGGTACGTCGGAAGGTACGAAGTAGCCCAAGAATTTCCAGCCGTGGCGGGCAATCGCCACCACGGTGATCATCACAAACACCGTCATTGCCAGGACAAACGTCACAATGATGTGGCTGGTGAAGGTGAAGCTATAAGGCAAAAGGCCAAGCAGGTTGGCAAACAAGATGAACATGAACAGCGAAAATACGAAGGGGAAGTACTTGCGTCCTTCGGAGCCGACATTGTCGCGCAGTAGACCTGCAACGAATTCGTAGCTCAATTCCGCCATGGATTGCCAGCGACCGGGGACCAAAGCGCGTCTGCGCATGCCCATGACCAAAAACATGGTGATGGATACCACCGTCAGCACCATGAAGGCACCTGAATTTGTTAGAGACGCATCCATGCCGCCGAGATTAATGTCGACGAGAGATTTGATCTCAAATTGTTCAATGGGGTTTGCCACGTCTTTTTTCCGCCTGATCAAGTTGCGTGTCGTTCTTTAGTTCAGTTTGACCCGTATCTTATTCGGGGCCGAACCGCTTACATTGGCCCTTTTAAAGGCTCTGGGCGCTCAAACAAGCGTTTATGTTGCAGCGCATTCAAAAATCGCACTCTTCGTAAACGTCTTGAACCGTGAGGGCAAGCCCCGAGGTTCGAAAAAAGACGATTTTTCATTATTTTGAGGCGTTGTGATCTTTTGGATCTGATTTTGCCCCATTCGTTGCGTCTGAGCCCTCAGTTTCGTTCAATTCTTCCACCATTCTCATGGCAGTTTTATAGACGTTGTACATACCTGCCGCGCCACCAAGGAAGATAAAGATGATCATCATCCATGGTTTTGTGCCAAGCACACTGTCTAGCCACCATCCTAAACCGACCCCGACAATCAGCGCCGAAATAAGTTCGGTGCCGATGCGAAAGGCCTGACCCAGTCCTGAAACCTCATTTTTGAGCTTAGGTTCTTTCCGGGTTGGCCCTAATTCGACCGCACGCGCTTTTTTCAAACGCTTGCCCAGATCGTCGCCTCGCTCTTCCAATGTTCGTTCGGGGTCTTTATCAGTCATTTATGACTTTTCCATTCCCCGAAGTTGCCGACCTGAAGTTGCCGGACTGTTGGCCGGAAGCGGGGGCATCATAGCCATTGGCTTGACCCTGTCAAGCACAGCAACTGCTAATATAAGTGACTGATAATACAGTGTATATTAGCAGTTGTTGAAGTGAACTGTTTAGACTCACTCCGACTCGTTAAATTTCTCTGCTTGTTCAAGGTCTACGCTGACCAATTGGCTGACGCCGCGTTCGCCCATGGTGACGCCGAACAAGCGGTCCATGCGGGCCATGGTCATGCGATGGTGGGTAATAATCATGAAGCGGGTGGTGCCGGTGGCGGCCATTTCTTCCAACATGGTGCAGAAACGATCAACATTGGCATCATCTAAGGGGGCGTCGACCTCATCGAGCACACAGATCGGTGCCGGATTGGTCAAAAACACAGCAAACAACAGCGCCGTAGCGGTCAGTGCCTGCTCGCCACCCGACAGCAAAGACAGCACCTGCATGCGCTTGCCCGGCGGGCTGGCCATGATTTCCAGGCCCGAATCCAACGGATCATCGCCTTCGATCAATTTTAGGTGGGCTTGGCCACCGCCAAACAGGCGCACGAACAGTTCTTGGAAGTGTTTGTCGACCTCGCGAAAAGACGTCAGCAAGCGTTCGCGGCCCTCACGGTTCAATTCGTTGATGCCCCGGCGCAACTTTTCAATGGCTTCGATGAGATCGGTGCGTTCCGTCGTCAGGGTGTCAATTTGCAACCCCATTTCGCTCGATTCTTCTTCGGCGCGCAGATTGACCGGGCCCATGGTATCGCGTTCGCGACCCAAGCGTTCGACCTTGCGTTCGACCGATTCAAGATCGGGCATTGGGGTGTTTTCGTCGTGTTCAGCCAGTTCGGCCAAATTGTTGGGGCCGCAGTCGAGCTTTTCTTTGACCCGCTCGCCAATCGATTCGCAGGCCTGCTTGCCCTGTTCGACGGCCCCTTCGATGCGCACACGGGTTTCGCGTGCCAAAGCCAAATTGCTTTCGGATTCGCGCAGGCTTTTGTCGGATTCGGCCAACTTGCTTTCCGCCACCGCCAATTGGTCGGCAGCGTCTTTGCGTTTGGCTTCGGCGTTGTCGATCAAATCCAAAAGCTGTTGACGTTTTTCTTTGATCTCTTCCGGGCGCTGGGCCAATTCTTCCAACTCGCTGCGCACTTGGCCGGTGCGCTCTTCTAAATCGCAAATACGCTGGACGGCACCTTCGGCGCGTTCGGTCCACGAAGAAAGTTCGCGTTCGATGTCGGCTAAGCGCCGGGCACGTTCTTCGGCGTTGCGCTTGAGGCCGGAAAAAATACCCTGGCGTTCGACCTGCACGGTGCGCTTGTCGGCCAATTCTTCGCGAAGCCGCATGACGTCTTCACGAGCCTGATCGGTGTCTGGCAACTCGGCCAGCGCCATCTCGGATTCAACACAGTTTTCCTTGGCCTCAGCGATGTCATGATCGACCGTTTCAATCGCGCTGACTACGGCTTCTAGTTTGGAGTTTTGTTCCGCAATTTGGGTGCGGATGGTGGCGACCTCGTCGCGGGCTTGGTTGTGGGCGGATTCGCGGTCGCGTAATGCCTGACGAGCGGCTCGTTCCGCATCGCGGGCGTCCTCGGCCGCTTCGCGTGCGCTTAGCGCCAATTCATCGGCTTCATCGACCTGGGCGGCGGCGGTGTCCAACTGACCGCGCACCTCTTTGAGGCGATTGAGCTGTTCCAAGCGCACCGCAGCCGCGGTTTGCGCGCCTTCGGTGATGGTGTAGCCGTCCCAACGCCAGAGGGCGCCTTCGCGGCTGACCAAGCGTTGGCCTTGTTTCAAATCGCGGCTTAAGCGATCGCCACTTAATGCGTCTTCGACCACGCCAATTTGGCTGAGGCATCGCGCCAGTGCAGCCGGAGCCTGGGTGACGTCGCTCAATGCGCGCGTACCATCGGGCAGGGCCATGGTTTCGGGGTATGGATCGAGCGCGGTCCAATGCACCGGTGCCGATTCGTCCGATGAAGCATCAAGTTCTTCACCCAAGGCGGCACCCAGGGCGGCCTCATAGCCGGCCTCGACCGATACGGCGTCCAACATGGGAGGCCACATTTCCGGCTCACCGGTTTCTAGAACTTTGCCCAAGGCCTGCTCTTCGGCCTCAAGACGGGTCAGGGCCACACGGGCTTCTTGCAGTTGATGACGGACTTCGTCGGAGGCTTCTTGCGTGGTGAGAGAGGTTGTCTCCGCCATTTCGACATGCTCGCGGGCACCTGCGATGGCGTCTTGCGCGGCCTCAAGAATGTCTTGGGCGGCGTTGAGGCCGCTGGTTTGCTCGGTCACGCGATCTAGGTGCTTGCGCTGGTCGTTCAAGTCGCGCAAGCGGTGGCTGAGGTTATCGATGCGGGTTTCAAGATCTTGAACCGAGCGACTGAGGCTGGCACGTTCGGCCTCATCGGTGGTCAGCTTGTCGGTCATTTGGGTGTGGTTGTCTTCCAGCTGGTTAACGCTGGAGGTGGCTTCCTCAAAGCCAATTTGAGCCTCGACAATGGCCTCGGATTCGCCCTCTTGGGCTTCTTCCAACTCGACCTTTTCATGGGCCAGCCGTTCGGACGCCTGGGTTGCGTCTTCGGCCAAGTTGCGTTCGCGCGCGATGTCGTGGCTGACCTGTTCGAGGCGGTGAACACGATCCAGGCGGGCGTCTTCGATGCGTTTGACTTCTCCATCGAGACCGTTACGTGCCAAGCTGAGGCGCTGGAGTTCCGCGGCTGCCTCGGTTTCTGATTGGCGCAGGCCTGGTACCTCATCGGCGACGCCGACTTGGCTGGATGTTGCCCCCGCGACCTGGGCGGTCAGTTGGGCGACGATGAGCTCGGCTTCCTTGAGCTTGTTGCGATCCGCTTCCAAGCCATCGATGGCCTGGGTCCAACGGATGTGAAACAGCAGTGCCTCGGCCTTTTTGATGTGATCGGACAAATTGCGGTAACGGTTGGCCTGACGGGCCTGCTTTTTCAAGCTTTGCAGCTGGCCTTCCAGGGTGATGAGGATGTCATCCAGCCTTGAAAGGTTGTTTTCCGCGCCGCGCAGACGCAGTTCGGCTTCATGACGGCGCGAATGCAGGCCGGTGATGCCGGCGGCTTCTTCAAGCAATATGCGCCGGTCTTGGGGTTTGGCGGAAATCACTTGGCCGATTTTGCCTTGGCTGACCAGGGCGGTGGACCGTGAACCCGATGCGGCGTCGGCGAACAGCAATTGCACGTCTTTGGCGCGCACGTCCTTGCCGTTGACCTTATAGCTGGAGCCGCGATCGCGTTCGATCTTGCGCACCACTTCTAAATCTTCGGCATCGTTGAACATCGCCGGGGCGATGCGCATCCTGTTGTCCAGATGCAACACCACTTCGGCCACGTTGCGCGGTGGGCGGTTGGAGGTGCCACCGAAAATGACGTCATCCATGGCCGAGCCACGCATCTGCTTGGCCGAGGTTTCGCCCATCACCCATTTCAGGGCTTCCACCAGATTGGACTTGCCGCACCCATTGGGGCCGACAACGCCGGTCAGACCGGGCTCAATGTTGAGCTCGGTCGGATCGACGAAGGATTTAAACCCCGTAAGTCTGAGCTTAGTGAAGCGCAGCACGTTTTCTAGTTCCCCCAGTTAACCGATCAC
>JAESUA010000261.1 GCA_016763255.1 Magnetovibrio sp.
ATTGTAGACCATGTCGATATAATCATAGTTCTGATCCCCGTAAACAGATTTGGTAATTGAAATGGCCTTTTCAACCATGCCAATTGCCTTGTCGTAATCTCCCCTGATTCCGTAAAACAATCCAGCCCCATTGAGATACAATCCATATTTTGGATGACTGGTGCCCAGGGCAGATCGCGGCGGCGCGGACGCGCTGTTGCAGCTTTAGCCATAACTCAGCCTCTTATTTCTTTTTGCCGGCAATGGCCTTTGCGGGGCCTTTGCGCGTGCGTGCGTTGGTGCTGGTACGCTGACCGCGGACCGGCAGGCCACGACGATGACGTATGCCACGATAGCAGCCCAGATCCATCAAACGCTTGATGTTCATGGCAACTTCACGACGCAGATCACCTTCGACCTGATAGTCACCATCAATGGTCTCACGAATCTGAATAACTTCGTTATCCGTCAATTCGTTGACACGACGCTCAGCCGGAATACCGACTTTCGAGCAGATTTCCTTGGCCTTGGTGTTACCAATTCCATGGATGTATGTAAGCGCGATCACAACCCGTTTGGAGGTCGGGATGTTTACGCCAGCGATTCGAGCCAAAGCCGATACTCCTTAGCCTTTGGTTTACAAAGACTTCGTAATGAAAAATGTATAGAAGAGGCGCGATTATATGAAATCGCGCTCTCGTGTCAATACGAAGTATGTCAACCTAGGATATTCTCCAGTTTCTGGGTGACGTCATCGATTGCCGCCATCCCGTCAACTTGTTTCAAAATGCCTTGATCGCCGTAAAACGTGGCGATCGGCGCGGTTTGTTCATGATAGGTCGTTAGCCTATTGCGCACGGTTTCTGCGTTGTCATCAGCGCGGCGGGTGAAATCAGTAGAACCGCAGCTGTCACAAACGCCGTCCGTGGCAGGTTTTTGAAACGAATCGTGATAGCCAGAACCGCAATTGGAGCATGTAAAGCGGCCGCAAATTCGTTCCACCATGGCTTCGTCGTCAACCGTCAACTCGATCACGTGATTGAGTTTCAGCGACTTCTCAGCCAACATCTTGTTTAGGGCCTCGGCCTGGGGCACGGTACGCGGGAAACCATCAAGGATGAAACCGTCTTTACAGTCATCATGATCGACGCGGCTAGAAATCATGTTGATGATGATTTCATCAGAAATGAAATCACCAGCATCCATAATCACCTTTGCCTGCTTACCCAGTTCACTTCCAGAAGCCACTTCGGCGCGCAGCATGTCCCCTGTGGACAGCTGAATCATCGAAAACTTGTCTTCCAGTCGTTTTGACTGGGTTCCCTTACCCGCACCTGGCGGGCCCAATATAATCAAATTCATTAGCCTAGCGTCTCCCCCGAAGCTTTGCTTTTTTAATCAACCCCTCATATTGATGAGCCATCATGTGAGATTGAACCTGAGCGACCGTATCCAAAGTCACGGTCACGACGATCAACAGCGATGTGCCGCCAAAGTAGAATGGTACAGCGTACTGTGACATCAAGATTTCCGGCAGCAAGCAAATTGCCGCCAGATAGGCCGCCCCTAAAACGGTCAGACGTGACAGTACTTTGTCCAGATAGTTTGCGGTGTTCTTGCCGGGACGAATGCCGGGCACGAAACCGCCGTATTTTTTGAGATTTTCAGCCGTATCATGCGGATTGAAAACCACGGCTGTGTAGAAGAACGCAAAGAACACGATCAACGCCACGTAAATAATCAGATATGCCGGTTGGCCGCGGCCCATCAATGCGGTGAGCGTGGTCACCCATTCCGGTCCGGAACCTGCGGCACTAAAGCCCAAGATGGTCACGGGCAGGCCGAGGATTGAGCCGGCGAAGATTGGCGGGATAACGCCTGCGGTGTTCAATTTCAACGGCAAGTGCGAGCTTTCGCCACCGGTCATACGGTTGCCTCGTTGGCGCTTGGGATACTGCACGATGATACGACGTTGAGCGCGTTCGACAAACACGATCAAGAAGATCACACCGATAACCAGGATCAACAATCCAATGATGAAGATGGTCGACAGCGCACCGGTGCGGCCCAATTCCAACGTACCGGCCAAAGCGCTTGGCAGATTGGCGACAATACCGGCAAAGATGATCAACGAAATGCCGTTGCCGACACCGCGTTGGGTGATCTGTTCACCCAACCACATCAAGAACATGGTGCCACCGGTCAGTGTCACCACGGTGGTGAAGCGGAAGAACCAGCCACCCTCCATCACAGCCGAGCCATTAGACATGCTTTCCAAACCGACAGAGATGCCGTAGGCCTGCATAATCGTAATCAGCACGGTGAGATAGCGGGTGTACTGGTTGATCTTCTTACGCCCAGACTCACCTTCCTTCTTCATCTGTTCCAATGATGGCGAGATCGCCGTCATCAGTTGCATGATGATGGAAGCCGAGATGTACGGCATAATGTTCAGCGCGAAGATGGTCATACGCGACAGCGCACCACCAGTGAACATGTCAAACATACCAAGCAAACCGCTCGCATTTTGGCGGAAAATTTCCTCCAGTGCGACGGGATCGATTCCCGGCAGAGGGATATACGTCCCCAACCGATATACGATCAACGCACCCAAGGTAAACCAAATGCGTTTTTGAAGATCAGTGCTCTTCTGAAAAGCACTGAAATTCATATTGCGAGCCATTTGTTCGGCAGCAGAAGCCATGTTCTTCTCGTCTCCGGCGCTATATCTTATTTGTCGGCAGCGGCAGCGGCAGCCGCAGCCTTGCCAATCGGGGCAGGCTTGACTTCAACGATGGTAATTTTACCACCCGCCTTTTCGATAGCTTCCACAGCAGCCTTAGAGGCGCCAGCAGCTTCGATGTTCAACTTCGCCTTAACTTCACCACGGGCCAAGATGCGGATACCATCGTAGCGGCCTTTGAGAAGCCCCTGCTCACGCAAGGTTGCTTCGCTGACCACGCCTTTGGCGTCCAAACGCTTGGCATCAATGGCTATTTGCAAGTCGCCGACATTAAATTCGGCATAGGTCTTGGCAAAAATATTGGTGAAGCCACGCTTCGGCAAACGCCGGTACAAAGGCATTTGGCCACCTTCGAAACCGACGAGCGAAACACCCGAACGCGACTTCTGGCCTTTCACACCGCGACCGGCTGTTTTGCCGGTGCCGGAACCGATACCACGGCCAACACGTTTGCGATTTTTGGTCGCGCCCGGATTGTCGCTGATCTTGTTGAGTTCCATGATCTTTATTCCTTACTCTCGAAAAGCGACGTTAGCCGGCTTCTTCGACCCGTATCAAGTGAGCCACCTTGTTGATCATGCCGCGTACAGACGGCGTATCTTCAAGTTCACGGGTACGGTTCATTTTATTAAGGCCCAGACCTTTGAGGGTCTCGCGCTGATCCTTAGGGCGGCCGATGGGGCTACCGGTCTGGGTCACCGTGACGGTTTTCTTTTTCGCAGCCATGGGGCTTACTCCTTACCTTCGGCGTCGCCACGGCGAGAGACGATGTCGCTCACCTTGAGGCCACGGCGCGCGGCAACACTACGCGGTGACGCGCAGCGACTGAGCGCATCAAAGGTTGCCTTAATCATGTTGTGCGGGTTCTGGCTGCCGTTTGATTTACAAACCACATCCTGCACACCCATGGTTTCAAAGATGGCACGCATTGGGCCACCGGCGATAACGCCGGTACCGGCAGGTGCACTGCGCAAAATAACGTGGCCGGCACCGTAGTGACCTTCGACGTCATGATGCAAGGTGCGACCTTCGCGCAGAGGAACACGAACCATGTTCTTCTTGGCGTTGTCGGTGCCTTTGCGGATGGCTTCGGGAACTTCACGGGCTTTGCCGGTACCAAAACCGACGCGACCTTTACCGTCTCCGACGATAACCAGGGCGGCGAATGAGAAGTTACGACCACCTTTGACCACCTTGGAGACACGGTTAATGCCAACCAGACGTTCGATTAGGTCAGATTCTTCACGATCACGACGGTCGCGGCCACCGCGCTGACGATCACGCTTTTGAGCGGGCTGATTCATCATACTCTCCTTAGAACGCCAGACCGGCTTCGCGGGCTGCCTCAGCCAGGGCTTTCACCCGGCCGTGATACCTATAACCACCGCGGTCGAAGACCACGTCCTTGATGCCGGCTTTGACGGCGCGCTCAGCAACGAGCTTGCCCACCTCGACGGCGGCCGCGCTGTCAGCACCGGTCTTGAGTTTGGACCTGAGGTCCTTCTCAACGCTGGATGCCGCAGCCACGGTGTGGCCTTTCAGGTCATCGATGACCTGAGCATAGATGTATTTACCGGAACGGAAGACGGAAAGGCGGGGACGCCCTGCGGCCTTCTTTGCAATTTGAGCACGTGCACGTTGCTTGCGGCGCTCAAAAAGTTGTTTCGCTTTTGCCATTTGTCCTAACCTTACTTCTTCTTGCCTTCCTTACGAACGATGAACTCACCGTCGTAACGGATGCCTTTGCCTTTGTAGGGCTCAGGCGGACGATAGCTACGAATTTCAGCAGCTACTTGGCCGACTTGTTGTTTGTCGGCGCCCGAAATATTGATGGTCGTCTGGTCGGGGCAAGCAATGGTGATGCCTTCAGGGATCGTATAGACAACTTCGTGGCTGTAGCCAAGCTGAAGCACGATGTCTTTGCCCTTGATTGCGGCGCGATAACCCACACCGGTGATCAACAGCTTCTTAGCAAAGCCCTGAGAAACACCATCTACCAAGTTTTGGATGAGCGTACGCGACATCCCCCACATTTGACGAGCGCGAGCAGCACCTTCACGGGGAGCAACCTTAACTTTGTTGTCGTTCATGGAAAGAACGACATCGTTGGTCAAGGATGTAGACAGCTCACCGAGCTTGCCTTTGGCGGTAACGGTCTGACCAGAAATCTCGACGCTGACGCCATCGGGAATCTGTACGGGGTTTTTACCGATACGTGACATGATCTGTATACCCCCTTAGAAGACTTGGCAAAGCACTTCACCGCCCACATTGGCCGTACGGGCCTCGGCATCAGACATGACGCCACGGGGGGTGGAGATGATGGAAATACCCAGACCATTATAGACCTTAGAAAGGTCTTTGATCTTCGAGTACACACGACGGCCGGGCTTGGAAACGCGAGAGATCTGCTGAATGGCCGGAAGGCCTTCATGGTACTTGAGTTCGATCTTCAGTTCGCGAATACCAGGACGGTTTTCGTATTCCTCGAAACTGCGGATAAAGCCTTCGCGCTTGAGAACATCAAGCACATTAGCGCGCAGCTTGGAAGCGGGAGCAACGACAGCGGACTTTTTCGCCATCTGACCGTTGCGGATGCGGGTCAGCATATCACCCAAAGGATCTGACATGGACATGTGTCTGTCTCCCCTACCAGCTCGACTTGACAACGCCGGGAATAAGTCCCGCCGAAGCCAGGTCACGCAGTGCGATGCGCGAGAGCTTAAATTTACGATAGTTACCGCGCGGGCGGCCGGTCAGGCCACAACGCAAACGGACACGGTTCTCAGCAGAATTGCGAGGCAACTCATTGAGTTTCAGCTGTGCAGCAAAACGCTCTTCAAGAGGCACGCTTGCGTCTTTGGTCAATTCCGTAAGCGAAGCACGCTTAGCGGCATATTTTTTGACCAGACGTTCGCGCTTCTTATTGCGTTCGATAGAGCTCTTCTTAGCCATTACTGCTTGTCTCCAGTCTCGCCGGAAAACGGCATGTTGAGTTGGCGAAGCAGAGCTTTCGCTTCTTCATCGGTCTTCGCCGTGGTGCAGATCACAATGTCCATACCGCGAACGTTATCGACTTTATCATAGTCGATTTCAGGGAACACAATTTGTTCCTTGAGACCCATGGCAAAGTTGCCATTGCCATCAAAGCCTTTTGCGTTGACGCCACGGAAATCACGTACGCGCGGCAGCGCGATGTTCACCAAACGGTCGTAAAATTCATACATCCGTTCTTTACGCAACGTCACTTTGGCGCCGATGACCATACCATCACGCAATTTGAAACCCGCAATGGATTTCTTTGCTTTGGTGGTCACAGGCTTTTGGCCGGTGATCAGGGTCAAATCGGAAACAGGACCATCGATTTTTTTCTTATCGAGGGCTGCTTCACCGATGCCCATGTTGAGGACGATTTTTTCCAGCTTCGGGATTTGCATGGGGTTCGTATAATTGAACTCCTCCTTCAGCGCCGGAGCGACCTCGTCGTTATACACTTGTTTTAAGCGTGCCATTATCTCGTCCCTTCCTTAGTCCAGGGCCTCGCCGGAGCGCTTTGCATAGCGCACCTTGCGGCCATCGACGTCCTTAAAGCCAACGCGGGTCGGCTTATCATCCTTCGGATCAAGGTGCGCAATGTTGGAAAGGTGGATTGGTGCCTCTTTCTCAACAATGCCGCCTTCGGACATCTGGGTGGGACGGGTGTGACGCTTAACCATGTTCACACCCTGCACGAATGCACGATTTTCGTCCGGATTGACACTCATCACTTCACCGGTTTTACCCTTGGAGCGACCAGTGAGCACGACGACCTTGTCGCCTTTTTTAATTTTGCTCGCCATCACAACACCTCAGGTGCCAGAGAAATGATTTTCATGAACTTCTTGGAACGCAATTCACGGGTCACCGGGCCGAAGATACGGGTACCGATGGGCTCGCCTGCATTGTTCAGAAGGACAGCAGCGTTGCTATCGAAACGGATGGTTTGTCCGTCTGCACGCTGAATGTCTTTGGCGGTGCGCACCACAACAGCGCGGTGCACGTCACCTTTTTTAACGCGGCCACGTGGAATCGCTTCCTTTACGGAAACGACGATCACGTCGCCAACAGAAGCATACCTACGCTTCGAACCGCCTAGCACCTTGATGCATTGCACCCGGCGAGCGCCCGAATTGTCGGCAACCTCTAGATTTGATTCAACTTGAATCATGGGTTTATCCTTTATTCAGTGTCACGGTCTCTGCTTGAGATAAATCAAGCAGACTCAGTGACAACTTCCCAAGTCTTGCGCTTTGAAATGGGGCGGCATTCGCGGATGCGGATGATATCGCCTTCTTTCACAACGTTAGTTTCGTCGTGCGCGGCATATTTTTTAGATTTGCGCACGTACTTTTTGTAGATCGGATGCATAACGCGGCGCTCAACCAGGACGGTAACTGTTTTGTCCTGCTTATCGCTGACCACGACACCCTGAAGAACACGTTTAGGCATTCTCGGTCTCCTTACGATGCCGCGGCAGCGCTTACGCGCTCGCCGAGGATCGTCTTAATGCGGGCAATATCCTTGCGGATAGCATTTTTGCGCGCGGTGTTGTCAGAAACCCACGGCGATTGCATCTTGAAGATAGGATTCGTC
>JAESUA010000262.1 GCA_016763255.1 Magnetovibrio sp.
CGCGCCACCGAAATACGCCATGCGCCGCCACACGACAAATACACCTAAAGGCCCGGCCACCAGGGCGACGGCGACGCCGGCCAACAATGCGCCCACCAAAAACTCATCCATGCCCCACTCAATCATGATCACAATTATCCCCGTGTACGTGACCATCCAAGCCGTGTTCATGGTCGTGATGATGGGCATAGACCGCCAGGGTTGAGGCGATCTCATCGCCGAACAAGGCGACAAATTCAGGGTGGCGGCTGACCGCTTCGGGGTGGCCGGCACAACACACATGATGGTTCAAGCACACTACATGATCGGTTTGCGCCATGACCACGTGCAAGTCGTGGGACACCATCACCACACCGACGCCGCGTTGTTCGCGGATGTCTTGAATCAAACGATAGACTTCGGCCTGACCGGTGATGTCGACGCCTTGCACCGGTTCATCCAAAACCAGCAAATCCGGTTCGCGCAACAGGGCACGCGCCAGCATCACGCGTTGCAACTCACCACCGGAAATAGCCTGCATCGGCTGATCGCTGACATGGCCGACATTCACTTCGCCAAGCGCCGTTTCACAGTCCCCCTTGGGTGCGCCCAATTGCAAAAACCGTTTCACGGTGATGGGCAACGCCGGATCGATATTTAAGCGTTGCGGCATGTATCCGATGCGCAGGCCGGGTTTGCGTGTGACTTCACCACGGGTGGGCTTGACCAAGCCCAAAAGGGCCCGCACCAAGGTCGTCTTGCCCGCACCGTTGGGGCCAATCAGGGTGACGATTTCACCGGGCCGCACGGCAACATTTGCGCCCGCCAACACTGTGCGTTTACCATACGCAACCTCCACCCCTTTGGCTTCGATCAACGGCCGTGCGGACGGCTTGGCATTTTGAATGGCATCAATCACGATGTTTGTGCCCCCGCTTTATTCGGCGACAATGCGCACAGGTGCCTTCCAGTTCCACGGTCGGACGTTCGATGCTAAACCCTGCGGCCTTGGCCCCTTTGCCGATCGCATCATCAATGCGTTTGTCCAGCAGTTCCGCAGCCACACCGCAATCGCGACAAATCAAAAATTGCCCGGCATGCTCATCACCGGGAACCGCGCAGCCGATGTAGGCATTTAAACTTTCGATGCGATGGATCAAGCCATGTTCCATGAGAAAATCCAACGCCCGATATACGGTTGGTGGCTGGGCCTTGCGCTGGCCATCACGCAGACCTTCCAGCACATCATAAGCGCCCACCGGATTGTGGCTTTGCCACACCAGCTCGAACACTTGACGACGGATTTGCGTCAGGCGAACATCTTTAGCGGTACAAATGTCTTCGGCACGTTGCAAGGCAGATTTGACGCACGCGCCATGGTCATGTTTGGCATCCGGAAACACGCCCGGCTTGACCGGTGCGGCGGATGACGGTTTAGGTCTGGAAACAGCACGTCTAACGCTGCTGGTGGCGATGGGCATGGTTGATGTCCTGCAGTCTCAGATATGTAATGTTATAACATTTAAAACTTGACGGACAAATGTTATATTGTAACGTCACCTGAGAAGCTCGCAAATCTACATGAATGATGCCGGAGCCGTTATCGTTATGCACAAACGCCTAATCGCACCCCTCTTCACGTGGACCTCGTCGGTGATGGTGTGTGCTGTCTTGATACTCGGCTCAATTCCCTATGCAGCCCAGGGCGCACCGCCGGATGTCATCACCTCGATCAAGCCGGTGCAGGCTTTGGTGAAAATGGTCACGGGCAATTTGGCCACGCCAGGTTTGGTCATGCCGGCCAACACCTCGCCGCATTTGTTCACGCTGAAACCATCCCAGGCCAAGTTGTTGGAAAATGCCGACGTGGTGTTTTGGATCGGGCCAACTTTGGAAACCACATTACAAGGTCCGCTGAAAAATTTGAGTGATGAAGCCGTCGTGATTGAGTTGCTCAAGGTGGCGGGGCTTGACCTCCTTGAACTGAATGACAAGCACGATGAGGGCAATGATGACCACGATCACGGCAACGTCGATCCGCACATCTGGCTGTCGCCCAGCAACGCCCGCATTCTGATCGATGCCATTGCCGCGACCTTATCTGCGGTCGATCCCAACAATGCCCCGGACTATGCGCACAATGCCAAAAAAGCCAAGCAACGCATTTCAATCTCGATCCGCAAGACCAAGGCCTTCACCAAAGAAATGCGCCCCACGGCCTATCTTGTGCAACACGATGGTTTTGGTTACCTGGCGCGTGAATTCGAATTCAATCTAGTTGGCTACATCCAAACCATGCCGGGCCGTGAGCCGGGCGCACGCCACATATCCAAATTACTCGACCAAATCAAAACCAAACAGGTCGAATGTTTGTTTCATGAAAGCCAGTTTTCACCCAAGCTGGCCAAACGACTGGAAGATGAGGTCGGCATTTCGGTGCGGGAAATCGATCCCATGGGGATTTACCTCACGATGACGGAAACGACCTATGTGCGTATCATCCAGGGTATTATAGTGAGCATGGAATCCTGCCTTTTCCCGCGCCAATCGGGTAAGCTAATCAAAGGCCAATGATGGCCCCTAAAATCGCCCCCCGATACGGATACAATTGATGAGCAACGACTACCCTACCAGCCCTGAACTTGCCGCCCAAATCGCCGAGCAGTTGAGCTACAACGCCGACGGCTTGGTGCCCGCCATCGCCCAACAAGACGATGGCAAGCAATCCGGCGGTGAGGTCTTGATGATGGCGTGGATGAACCGCGATGCGGTGATCGAAACCCTCACCACCGGACGCGCCTGTTATTATTCGCGCTCGCGTTCAAGGTTGTGGCGCAAGGGCGAAAGTTCCGGCCAGGTGCAAAGCCTGATCGATTTTCGCTGGGATTGTGATCAAGACACCATCTTGATGTTGGTCAATCAAAAAGGCGTGGCCTGTCACACCGGACGGCGCAATTGTTTTTACAACGCGGTGCGCGATGGTGAGATCAAACCCATCGCCGAAGTCGAAATCTCGCCGGACGACCTCTATGGCTGATTCAGTGCCCAGCGCAGTGGCCGTGACCGTACTGACGGGTTTTCTCGGCAGTGGCAAAACCACCTTGCTCAACCACCTCCTCAAAGACCCTGATCTTGGCAAGGTTGCGGTCTTGATCAATGAATTTGGCGATGTCTCCATCGATCATTTGTTGGTGGAAAAAATCGACGAGACCACGGTGCTGCTGGAAAGCGGCTGCATTTGCTGTTCGGTGCGCTCTGATCTGGTCGAAGCCATGCGCGATTTGATCGCCAAACGCGCCGACGGGCGGGTGCCGAATTTTGAACGCCTGGTGATCGAAACCACCGGCTTGGCCGACCCCGCGCCCATCGTCCACACCTTGATGTCTGATCCCTTGATCTCCGGACAGTTTCGGCTCGACGGCTTGATCACCACCGTGGATGGCGTGCTGGGCGCTGCGAGCTTGGACAACCACCCCGAAGCGATCAAGCAAGCCGCCATCGCGGATCGCATCTTGATCACAAAATGCGACCTTGCCGATGACCTTGAGACTTTGAAACTTCGCCTCAAGGATCTTAACCCGGCGGCGGTGATGATTGAATGTGAGCACGGCAATGTGGCGGCGCGCGAGCTGATCGACGCCGGGCTTTTTGATGCCAACTTTATACCTCATGCCGATCGCTGGTTGGGCGATGCCGAAATCAAGCATCAGCATGCTCATCATCACGACCACGCACACGACAAAGCGATCCGCACCTTCGTGCTGGAAGCCGAAGGCCCCATCGATTTTATGGCCTTTCAAGACTGGCTGGAAACCCTGCTGGCGACCCAAGGCGAGAACGTTTTGCGCATGAAGGGATTGTTGGATGTGAAAGACGTCGACCGTCCGGTTGCGGTGCATGGCGTGCAACACGTTTTCCATCCACCCGCGACCTTGCCAAGCTGGCAAGGCATCGAAAAAACATCGCGCATGGTCTTCATCACCCGCAACTTAAGCGAACAAGCGGTGCGCGACACCTTCGCCGCACACATACCAGGGCAACTGGTTAAACGCTAACCACTAATTTTACGTTCGATCATGTCGGAAAAAGCCCGCGAGATGACGGTGTAATAAGGCTGTAAATAGGGGAATTTGCGGGCGTGGTCGAAGCTGTGGCGCATCGCCGGATTGAGCTCGTAGATCTGAAACGTGCCATCCCCCCTGAGGGTGAAATCAACCCCGCAAAAATCCAATTGAGCAATCTTATTCAGCTGTTCGAGAATGCCATACGCCTTGTCCCCCAGGTGCGCACGTGGGTCCGCCATATAGGCTTTTTCCTCGTCCATCATCCACGGGTTTTCAAGCATCACATCGGTGCGGTTGGAGCCATGGACATTCCACATCTTATCGATATGGCACACCACCGGATAAATTTTTCCGTCGATAAAAAAGGCTCTCATCTTACGGTAATAGTGTTCGTGAAAGCGCGTTTTGATGAATTGAATCAGATAAACTTCACGACCCGCACGTCCCCGAATGTCGGTGCAAAACTGATCTGCCTGTTCAATTTTGGCAAATGTCCGGCCCGTCTGCGTGCCGGTATCACGCACCAATATGGGATACTCAAATCCAAGATCGGCGGCGCGCCCGGCCGGATCCTTGATAAATTGTTCGTCCACGATCAAACGTATGGTGAGCGGAAATATGACGCCCTCGATGGCATTAAATCGGCGGTAGTTTTCATCGCGTGAGGTGCGCAAAACACTTTTCGGATGATTGATCACCGGCGTTTGGGGATGATGGCGCAAATACGCCATAACCGATTTCAGCGACGCCCCTTCCACATCCGGATCGGCGATGGCATTGAGCACGGCGGCAAAAGGCGGGCAATCGTTCATTTGTTCGAGATTGTCACCAAGCACCATAAAGTTGGCAACATCGAAACGCGATTTATCGACAAAATATCGGCTGGTAAAGTTGCCGCCCCTGATTTTCAGCTTGCGCTGACCGTTGCGACTGAGCCCCAGTAAATAATAAGCATTTTCAACGCCGCGCAGGCTGAGAATCCGAGGACGGGGATCGGCGGGTTGTTTTGAATGCGGGCTCACATCCGGGCGAAGGCCAATGCCTTTGACCATCAGTTTGCGCGCCTCATTATATTCGCCGCGATTGCGATGGATCGCGGACAAGAATAGATAGGCCTGCGAATTCGTGGAATCGTAGCCAATGACTTGGCGAAAAGCATCCTCGGCCTTATCCATTTGATTGTTTCGCAGGTACGTTTGCGCCAACCATTCTAGACATTTGGCTTTTTGGGGTTCTGGGGACAGGTCCAGGGCGCGGCAAAAACTTTCAATGGCAGCGTCAAGTTTGCCGCACTTTTGCAACGCAAAGCCGGTTTTCACGTACGCCTCAACCTCGGCCTTTTGCAAAGCGCTGAGGGCCTTTTTTGAAAGCGCCGGGGGCTTCTTGCGCGGGGTCACTTTGACTACAATTTTAGGCTTATTCATATCATGATACGGGGCAGCCGCCCTCCTTAAACCAAGCTTCGCATCTGTCCACAAATGCTAAGGGCATTGGTCAAAAAATCATAGGCATTTGCATCGAGGCCCAAATAATTAATTGCGATGGTTTGATCATCACTACGGATCACACGGGCAGGCAAATTGACGTCATAGATTTCAGTCTTTTTACAGCCCAACCCAATGACCGTCACCAATGCACCCGATGACAGTTGCCCTTGGTAATCATCGACGAGAAAACCGCCCATGCTCCAGTTGGATACTTCATAGGTCTCGTGCTCGAACCGCACGATCAAACCCATACGTCCGGCGCGGGGGTATTTACGGCGTTCTTCGCTCACGCTCAATCCTTACAAATGATGAAATAACGTTGCCCATCATAAAAACAATCACAGCAGGCATACCTATGCAGTTTACACGAACCACTGTGCACCGCCTGTGATCAACATCACCCTCCCC
>JAESUA010000022.1 GCA_016763255.1 Magnetovibrio sp.
CATCCGGATCCAGGATAACGGGTGTAATCCCGAAGAATGGTAATGTTGCTGAACCAGGCTTCAATTCCGTTGCAGATGGCAATGGCGTAATGAGGATTCCACCGGTTTCTGTCTGCCACCAGGTATCTACAATCGGACACCGGTTATCACCAACCACCTCGTAATACCAGCGCCAGGCCTCAGGATTGATCGGTTCACCAACAGAGCCCAATAAACGCAGGGTTGAACGTGATGTTGCCTTTACCGGCTCATCCCCATATTGCATCAGAGCACGAATAGCCGTTGGCGCTGTATAAAATAACGTGACTTTATGTTTGTCGCATACGTCCCAGAAGCGGGAGACCGTGGGATAATTGGGAACCCCCTCAAACATCAGTGTTGTCGCCCCATTCGCAAGGGGACCATAGAGAATATAGCTATGACCCGTCACCCAGCCGACATCCGCTGTGCACCAGTAAATATCCCCATCGTGATAGTCAAAAACATATTGATGGGTCATGGATGCATAGACCAGATATCCACCTGTTGTATGCAAGACACCCTTTGGTTTACCTGTGGATCCGGACGTATAGAGAATGAACAGCGGATCTTCCGCTTCCATTTCCTCAGGTGGACAGTCCTCCGACGCCTCTTCCATTGCTTCGTGATACCAAACGTCACGACCGTCGATCCAATTCACAGGATTTCCAGTCCGCTTAACGACAATACTGGTTGTGCAATCTGGGCATTTTTCCAGCGCTGCATCCGTGTTGACTTTCAGCGGAATAATTTTCCCGCCGCGAACACCTTCGTCTGCAGTGATAATGCAATTGGATTCGCAATCCTGAATGCGTCCTGCAAGTGCATCCGGAGAGAAACCACCGAAAACAACTGAATGAACAGCGCCAATGCGGGCGCACGCCTGCATCGCGACGGCAGCCTCGACAATCATCGGCATGTAGATTGTGACACGGTCGCCCTTCTTGATACCCTGAGATTTCAAGACATTGGCAAACTTACAGACTTCAACATACAATTCCCGATAGGTAAGAGTTTTATCGTCTGTAGGCTCATCACCTTCCCAGATGATCGCTGCCTGATCGCCTCTACTCGCCAAATGACGATCCAGGCAATTCGCGCTGACATTCAAAGTACCGTCATAAAACCAACGAATATGAAGATCTTCTTCTGCAAATGAAACGTCTTTTACTTTTGTATAGGGTTTAATCCAGTCAATACGTTTCCCATGCTCGCCCCAAAAGGTTTCCGGGTCATCGATTGAGGCTTTGTACATTTCCTCATATTTTGCATTGTCTACCCAAGCGGACTTTGCCATTTCATCTGAAACAGGATAGATTTTATTGATGGACATTTCCCGGATTCCCTATACATGCAGCCGTCTCACTTATCTGCGCCGCACCAAATAATGTTATTGCTAAGTGTCATTCCAACCAATTCACATCGGTTTGTCAAACTTTGCAAAACAATAAAATGATTTCACGGCCTTAATGGCCCCTAAATTATAAAAGCTCCGCTAAATCGCCAGATATTCATGCCTGAGTTCTTTATCTTCCAGAACTTCTTTTGCTGTTCCGCGAAAAGCAATTTTTCCCATATCCAGTATCAGGGCCTTATCGGCCAGCTGCAGGGCAGCAACCGCATTTTGTTCGACAATAATTGTGGTAATTCCCAATTTACGAATTTCCATTAAGATACGCTCGATTTCATGAACGATTACAGGCGCCAATCCTTCATAAGGCTCATCCAGAATCAACAGTTTAACATCTCGTGCCAAGGCACGCGCAACCGCCAACATCTGTTGCTCACCGCCAGACATGGTTTCGGCAACTTGATCCAAACGTTCTTTCAAACGTGGAAAGGTCACAGAAATGCGTTCGATGACTTCATTTTCTTGGTTTTTTTTGTCCGAAGCAAGCAGCCCCAAACGAAGATTTTCACGCACCGTCAACCCGGCCACGATGCGCCGATCTTCGGGCACGAACGCCAAACCGTGACGAAACCGGGTGTGCGTCGGTTCCATCAACATGTCGTCACCGCCGTTAAAGCAAACCGATCCTTTGCGCTTGTCAATCAAGCCCATGACGGAACGCAAGGTGGTGGTTTTGCCCGCACCGTTACGCCCGATAATCGAAACGATTTCACCTTTGTTCACATGCAGCGATACGCCCTGGATGATGTGACTGCGGTCGTACCAGGCGTTGAGGTTTTCAATTTTCAGCATCAGTGATTTCCTTGCCCCAAATAGACCCTGCGCACTTCATCGTTGTTGCGAATGTCATCGGGCGTGCCTTCGGCCAAAAACTCGCCATGATGTAAAACGATCAGACGATTGCAAATGCCCATCACCAATTTCATCTTATGTTCGACCAAGATCACCGTGCGCTCACTGGCCAGTTGGGTGATCAAGTCCATCATCACAACGGTTTCTTCGGGGCTCATCCCCGCAGTAGGCTCATCCAGCAGCAACAGCCGTGGATCACAAGCAAGGGCCATGGCAATTTCCAAGGACCGTTGCTCGCCGTGGGCCAAGTTTGCCGCCAAGCGATGGTGGTGGTCGGTCAAGCCAACCATATCCAACAGCTGCGCGGCTTGCTCCTGCATCGCCTTCAGGCCACTGCGCGGCGACCAGATATCATACCGGCAACTCAGGGCCTGGATCGCAATCCGCACGTTTTCTTGAGCACTCAACTGGGGAAACACATTGGTGATCTGGAACGATTTGGCGATGCCCAAACGGGCGAACTTATGCTGCGGCGTGCCGGTGATGTCGGCCCCTTCATAGATAACCTTACCCTCGCTGGGAGGAAAGGCCCCCGACAAAACGTTGAACAAGGTGCCCTTGCCCGCACCGTTGGGGCCGATGATGGCGGTCAACTGGCCTTTGGGAAAACTCACCGAGACATCTGAGAGGGCTGTAAAGCCGCCATAGCGCATGGTGACATGCTCGGCGCGCAAAAAATCAGATGCGCTTGCGGATATAGAGTTCATCGTGAGACCCAGTGCAAAATTGAACCCCAAATGCCCTTGGGAAAGAACAAGACGAAGATCATGAAGGTGATGCCCAAAAACAGTTGCCAATGGATGGTGATCAAGGTGATCACGTCTTCCAACAGCAAGAACGCCATCGCCCCGACAAACGGGCCAAAGAACGTGCCCATGCCACCCAATAGCGCCATCATCACCGCTTGTCCGGATAAATGATAATGCAGGGATTCAATCGGCACCACGGACAGGTGAATGGCATTGAGGGCACCGGCCAAACCACAAAACAAACCTGAAATCACAAACGTGATCCACTTGGTTAGCTGAACGTTGTAGCCACAAGCACGGGCGCGGTTTTCGTTTTCGCGAATGGCTTCAAGAACCGCACCAAAAGGCGATGCCAAGATGCGTGAAAAGATAAAAACTGCCAGGGCCACAAAGGTAAACATGAAGTAGTACTTGGCCGTGGGGTCTAACAAATTAAAGCTCACCACGCCCAAATCAATTTCGCCGATGGTGACACCGGTCAAACCGTCTTCACCGCCGGACCAATCGCTCATTTGATAAATCAGGTAATAGACGCATTGGGCCAAGGCTAAGGTCACCATGGCAAAATAAATACCCCGTGAACGGATCGCCATCGCGCCCATGATCATCGCGGTTATGCCGGCCACGACCACACCCAGGCCAATCGCCACCGGCCACGGTGCACCGAAGTGCACAATGGCGATTCCGGTGCCGTATGAACCCATGCCAAAGAACGCGGCATGGCCAAATGAGAGCACCCCCATATAGCCAAACACCATATTGAAGCCGAGGGCAAACAAGCCATAAATCAGAATATTCACCGCCAATGCCTCGTAAGGCATAATGAACGGGAAGACCGACATGAAGGCCAATACCGCAATCACCCGGTGGCGCGCAACCAACTTCACCAAATCCGAAAGACGCCGTCCGGAAACCTGCATTTCCCCGGTGTTCATTGGAATTTCACTCATCCCATCAGCCCCTTCTTACCGAACAGGCCCTGCGGACGCACCAGTAAAACCGCGGCCATCAACGCAAACATGGACAGATCCGTGAGGCTGGGCCAAAACAGCGATGTCATCGACACCACCACACCGACCAACAGCCCGGCAACCACCGCGCCAACCAGCGACCCCATGCCGCCCACCACGGTGACGACGAAGGCCTCGACTAAAACCGTGGAGCCCATATCCGGGATCACACTGCGCATCGGCGCGGATAAAACCCCTGCCAGCCCGGCGACACCGGTGCCGATGGCAAAGACAATCAACCACACCTTGGAAATATCGATGCCCAGCACCCGCACGATTTCGGGATCACGCGCACCGGCCCGGATCACCAAGCCATAGGATGTTTTTTCGATAAACAGCCACAGCACCATGACCAACACCGTGGTGATGCCGATCAAGAACAAACGATACAGCGGGAAAAACCCAAAGCCCAAATCGACCGCGCCGCGCAATTCTTTGGGGGTATCAAACGGCACCCCTTCGAGACCGTAAACGATGCGCACGACTTCGACCAAAGCCATGCCAAGTCCGAACGTTAAAAGCAGCGGATAATCAATTCCTCGGCCATACAGCGGGCGCACCAGATAGCGCTCCACCACCACACCCATTGAACCGACCACAACTGGCACCGCGGCCAGGGTAAACCAGAAATTCCCGGTCAACCCCAAGACAAACACGCCAACATATGCGCCCACCATATAAAACGCACCGTGGGCAAAGTTCACCACAGTCAGCAAGCCGAAGATCAAAGACAGACCCACGGCCAACAAAACAAACACAGAGCCCAAGGCTAGGCCCGTGAACAACTGCAAGGCAAACAAATTTAAGGTAATGCCATCCATTGGCTTCTTCCAAACTCGGCCATTAACGATAAGATTAAATTTTAGAGAAACATAACTTTAGATCACCGGCCCCACCGGTCACGGAGGACACAAAGCAGGGCCGGTCTCTAATAGCTGTGTTAGCCGAAGCCGAGATCGCTACAGCTGCGCAACACACCTTCGTTGGCTTTATCGACGCCGACCAGGTCAAATACGTCGTATTCGTTGGCCATCTTCGCTTCAGACTTGGACTCGATGATGTAAACCGACTGCACCGACTGGTGATCGCATTTGCGATAGTATTGCTCACCCTTGTACATGTCGTACTTAAGGTTTTCCATCGCCGTAATCACGGCATCGGTTTCGGTTGTGCCCGCGGCCGTGACGGCTTTCAGCAACCCGCCGACGCCGGAATAACCGTATGCGCCATAATCGGACGGCGGCTTGCCGTTGTTGGCTTTACGATAGCTGTCGGTAAAGGTTTTCGCCGACGCAATGGTGTCTTCGAGACCCCAGTAGAAGTTGGTGCCACCGATGACGCCGTCATAGGCTTCTGCACCGCCCGCACGACGTTGGTTGTACAACAGTGCCGGAGCAACCATCTGCATCTGCTCTTTCATGCCGAAGTTGGTCGACTGTTTGAGCGAGTTCATCTGGTCATAACCGAAGTTACACAGGCACAAAACGTCTGGACGGGCAGCCTGGATGCGCGGCAAGAAGGTTGAGAAATCCTTGGTCGCCAACGGGTGTTGGACCTCAGCCACCACTTCGATGCCAAAGGCTTCACCGGCGGCCTTAAAGCCACGGGCCATTTCATGGCCATAGGCGTAATCGGCAATCAAGAACGCAACGCGTTTGCCCTTTTTCGGGAACACATAACGTCCGACAGCGCCCGCGGTCATATGCGGGTTCATGGCTTCATGGAATGTATACTTGGAAAAATGCTTGGCTTCGTTGATCGCATCAGATTGTGAAATGGAGACGTAGATTTTGCCACGTTCCTTGGCCACACTGTTGACCGCCAACTGCACCGACGCCGAAAGTGAACCGGCGATGAAATCAGCACCGTCTTTTTCAATCAGTTCCAGGGTACGGGTGGCGGCTTCGCCGGATTTCAATTTATCATCGCGAACCAACAATTTCGCCATACGCCCATTGAGACCACCGGCGGCGTTAAATTCATCCACCGCCATCTGTGCACAGGCGGCCTGCTCTTTGGCTTCGGAACCGTACGGCCCGGTCAATGGAACCGGAAAACCGATCTTGATCGATGTTTCGGCAGCCTGGGCAATGTTAAATAGGAACGGACCGGTTGCAGCCAATGCACCACCGGCGGCAACACCTTTCAATAGACTACGACGGCTCACACCTTTTGATACCGTTTTGTTCTTTGTGTCTTCACTCATTTTAGCCTCCTCAGACATGAGATACCTTAAGGCATCTACTTTCGTTTAAAACGTGTCCGGTTGATCCGGATCATATTTTGCCAAGTGCGCGCAGGATTTTGTCCGGCGTAAACGGCATATGCGTCACCCGGGTTTCCATCGGGCTCAGGGCGTCATTGATTGCGTTCATGATGGCCGAAGGCGCACCGGCGGTACCGGCCTCACCAACACCCTTGGCTCCCAACTCGGATGTCTCGGTTGGGGTGACCACATGACCGACGACGATGTCGGGCATTTCAGCCGCCATGGGCAGCAGATAATCGGCTAGGGAGCCGTTTACCAGCTGGCCTTCATCTGTGTACATGCATTCTTCATAAAGTGCCGGACCGATGCCCTGCACCACGCCACCGCGGGTTTGCTCGGCCACCAATTGTGGATTGATCACGGTGCCGCAGTCTTCCACCACCCAGTACTTCAAAAGTTTCACCAAGCCGGTGTCGGTGTCGACCTCCAACACGCACGCATGGGCCGCATTGGTGTAGACAAAGGGATAGTCTTTGGACACAAAATGCTTGGTGGCAATCAGTTCGGGCTGGACCCCGTCGGGCAAGGTATCGCCACGAAAATATGCGATACGGCCAAGTTCGGCCAGCGCCATGCGTTCAACCGTGGTGCCCATATCGATGATCTGACCGGCACAGATGTCCAAACTGTCCGGATCGGCCTGCAAGATGGCCCCGGCAACTTTAAGGATATTCTTACGCAATTCTTTGCCCGCTTGCAGGGCCGCTTCACCACCGATGCCCGCACCGCGAGACGCCCAGGTGCCGCCGCCGTAAGGCACCGTGTCGGTATCTCCGGTGATGACACGCACATTTTCGATGTCCACCCCAACCGCGCTGGCGGCCACTTGGGCGATGACGGTTTCGGTGCCCTGGCCTTGTTCGGTGACGCTGATCGAACAGGTGATTGAGCCGGTCGGGTCCATACGAATGGTGCAGCCATCTTGGGACGCGATGCGCGCCCCACCAATGCCGTAAAACGCCGGGCTGGGGTTGGTCACTTCGATCAGGCTGACAAATCCGATGCCACGATAAATGCCCTGCTTACGCAGCTTGGCCTGCTCGACACGAAAGGCTTTGTAGTCACACATCTCCACCAGTTTTTCCATACACTGGTGATGCGACTGGCGTTCATAAATGGCCCCGGAGGGTGAGGTATAAGGATAAGCGTCCTCGTCGATGAAACTGTTCATGCGCACTTCGACCGGGTCCAAGCCAAGCTTACGCGCGCCTTCATCAAGAAGATGTTCACCCACCGCGATGGCGATCGGATGACCGACGCCACGGTATTGGCACATCAAGCCCTTGTTTTGAAACACCGCTTGGCCATGGGCACGATAATGTTTGTGCTTATAGGGTCCACAAGTAAGGTTCAAAACCTGATTGAGCTCAATGCCCGAGGTCCGCGGATACGCCGAATACGGACCGATGCCGGTGAGATCATGCATTTCCAGCGCCAACAGTTCACCATTTTCGGCCAAGGCCATGCGGGCCTTGACGATGTGATCGCGGGCATGAATGTCGGAGACAAAACTTTCCAGGCGGTCAGCGATGAATTTCACCGGGCGGCCCAACATGACGCTCAGCGCGCCGGCGGTCATTTCATCGGGATAGGTATGGATCTTGATGCCAAACGATCCGCCGACATCCTTACAAATCACCCGCACCTTGTCCTCATTGAGGCCCAGGTGCGTGGCAAACAGGTTTTTGGACATGTGCGGGCACTGCACCGACATGTACATCGTCATCGTTTCATCGGCGGGGTTGTAATCACAAATGATCGAGCGCGGCTC
>JAESUA010000263.1 GCA_016763255.1 Magnetovibrio sp.
AAGATTTGCTGGCCGATGATCGCGCCTCTTTGCTGGTCGAAGAGGCGAGCGCGGCGCTGAATCCCTTAGAAGGTGGGCGCTGTACTCTGATGGGGCGGGTGAAAAAACTGTCCGGGGCCGAGGCCGAGGCCGCCCGTGCGACCTATTTGACCCGCCATCCGGGCGCGGCGCTGTATGCCGGCTTTGGTGATTTTGCCCTGTGGCGCATGGACATTTCGAAAATGCACTATGTCGGTGGTTTTGGCATCGCCAAATGGAGCCGTGCGGCGGATTATTTGAACCCCACGCCGGATCTGGTTGCCGCCCAAAATCGCCTGTTGGCGACGCTGAACACGGCCAAGCTTGATGATTTACGCGCCGTCGTGGGCCATGTGCGGGGCCGTTCGGCGCGCGGCTGGACGGCGCTGGAGATAGATGGCGATGGCCTCACGGTTGTGAGCCCAAAAGGGGTGCAGGCGCGGATCAATTTTAACACCCCAGCCAAAGATCCTCGGTCCTGGCAGGCGCGGTTTCAAACCTTGATTAAGCACGCTCGGGAGTGATTCCCTTTGTGAGCGGATCTTATTCTCTGTCATCAGAAAATATGCCTACAAAATAATACCTTTTCCCACTACACGGAGAAGGTTTTTTTTGGTTCAATTGTGGATATTAAAAGTGCACTTTTGGACGCATTTTTTTCATCACTTTTGGCCTTCGGATTTCCCATGGGTTTTGCCACCGTTGTTGCAATGCTGTCGTTTTTCATCGCCCTGGTGGCGTTGTGGCTGACCAGTGACATCGTCAAAAAGGTGGAAAGCCACAATGAAAAATTCGTCCGCGGGCACATTTCCTCGATTCGCGAAGAGTTACGCGCTATTGACGTGTTGCTGCACAAGACTGCGCGCACGACCAAGCAACATGATGAAAGCCAATCGGTGCTGGACAAGCGCTTGAACGATCAGGCCACGGCGATGGATGGCGTGAGCGAACATATGGCGCGATTAAGCGATCATTTGGAAGAGTTGGACCAATCTATTCCCCAGCGTTACCGCGTGCGCAAGATTAAAGAAACGGTCGAAGACGAGCCTAAACCGAGCATTCAATAGCCTGATTATTTTCCAGTATTGAGCAAAAACCACCCTCCATTCCTGCCCGTTACCGCCCCCTTTGGGCGGTTTTTTTACAGTTTTGTGTCAGTGGGGCCGTGGAAGGCTTGTGGTGGGCCCGATAATCCCTTGTATTTCAATGTCTTTTCGCACCTGCACAAAACATTTTGACGCGACAGATTCACCCGCTAACCTGATTGTCCCTTGGAGAAAGTGAATTATCGTTTGGAGGACACTTAACGATGCTCAACAGTGCGGACGCGCCTACAGCGCACGCTAAACTAAACGCCTGGATCGAAGAGATTGTGGCGTTGACTAAACCGGCAGCCATCCACTGGTGTGATGGCAGCCAAGAAGAATATGACCGCCTGTGTGCCGAAATGGTCGAGGCTGGGACTTTGATTAAGCTCGACGAAGAAAAACGCCCGGGCAGTTATTTGGCGTGTTCCGACCCGTCCGATGTGGCGCGTGTCGAAAATCGTACCTTTATCTGTTCCGAGCGTGAAGAAGACGCCGGACCGACCAACAATTGGATGGCACCCGCGCAGATGCGCGAAACCCTCAAGGGTGTGTTTGATGGTTGTATGCAGGGCCGCACCCTATATGTGGTACCGTTTTCCATGGGACCATTGGGTTCGCCCATCGCCCACATCGGCGTGCAGTTGACCGACAGCGCCTACGCTGTGGCCAACATGAAGATCATGACCCGCATGGGCGCTAAGGTGCTCGACGTATTGGGTTTAGACGGCGCATTCGTGCCGTGCGTGCATTCGGTCGGCGCCCCGTTGGCCGATGGTCAAGACGACGTCAAATGGCCATGCAACGCTGAAAAATACATCGTGCATTACCCCGACAGTCGCGAAATTTGGTCGTTCGGTTCGGGCTATGGCGGCAACGCGTTGTTGGGCAAAAAATGTTTTGCCCTGCGCATCGCTTCGTCCATGGCGCGCGAAGAAGGTTGGCTGGCCGAGCACATGCTGATCGTCGGCCTGGAAAGCCCCGAAGGTGAAAAAACCTACGTCGCCGCCGCGTTCCCCTCGGCGTGTGGCAAAACCAACCTCGCCATGTTGATTCCGCCCGAAGGCTTTGACGGCTGGAAAGTGTGGACCGTGGGTGATGACATCGCGTGGATCAAACCGGGCGATGACGGCAAGCTTTACGCCATCAACCCCGAATACGGCTATTTCGGCGTGGCTCCGGGTACCTCCGACAAATCCAACCCTTCGGCCATGCAGTCGTTAACCAAAAACTGCATTTTCACCAACGTTGCGCACACCGACGACAACGACATTTGGTGGGAAGATATGTCCGAGCCCCCAGCCCATGTGATCGATTGGAAGGGCAACGATTGGACCCCGGACAGCAAAACCCCTGCGGCTCACCCCAATGCGCGTTTCACCGCTCCCGCATCGCAGTGCCCGACCATCGATCCGGCTTGGGAAGATCCCAAGGGGGTTCCGATTTCGGCCTTTATTTTCGGTGGCCGTCTGTCGAAAACCTTCCCGCTGGCTTATCAGGCATTTGACTGGAACCACGGCGTGTATATGGCCGCGACCATGGGCTCCGAAGCCACCGCCGCGGCCGAGGGCCAGGCCGCGATCCGTCGCGACCCGTTCGCCATGTTGCCGTTTTGCGGCTACAACATGGGCGACTACTGGCAGCACTGGGTCGATTTCGGTGCCAAGCTCGACAACCCGCCGGAAATTTTCCGGGTTAACTGGTTCCGCAAAGATGAAAACGGCAAGTTCATGTGGCCGGGTTTTGGCCAGAACATGCGCGTCCTCAAATGGATCGTTGATCGTGTCAACGGCAAGGCTGATGGTGCGGTGAAAAGCCCCATTGGCATGATGCCGACCCACGACGACATCACCTGGGACGGCTTGGATTACGCCAAGGAAACGTTCGAGCATCTGATGCAGGTCGACCGCGCCGGTGCGATGGCCGACGCCGAGGACCAGTCCGAATTGTTTGGTCGCTTCGGTGACAAACTTCCGGCGGAAATGGAAAACCAACGTCAGGCACAAATCAAACGCCTCAACGACGCCCCAGAAGTCTGGAAGCTGCCGAGCTAATCGCTCTTAAGTTTTGCATCCAAATGCAAACCGCCGCCCAAGTGATCGGGCGGCGGTTTTGTTTTGGGGCTCGTTCGGAGGCCAAACAACTGGGCAAAGTCTCCCAGGATTTCAGTTTGGCTCTATGGCTTCCATAATGGCATCGGTCATTTTGGCATTTGTAAAATTGGTGCGCGACGTCTTGGCATGAACAAGGTTGGCGCTGGAAAGGTTAGCTCCAGCGAAGTTGGCGTTGGTCAGGTTGGTATTGGCGAGATTTGCGTCGGTGAAATTGGTCGGCCAATCCTTGTTTGTGGAAGCCCCATTTTTGTTGAGATTTTCCTGCGGTTCTGCGTTGGCATTGCGCAAGTTGGCCCCGTTGAAGTCGGCCCCTTCGCAGTTTGCGCCGCTCATACTGGCCCCCATCATGTTGGATTTGGCCAAGTTTGCCCCTGACAGGTCAGCCATATTGATTTCCATCCCGGCGAGATTTGATCCGGTGAAATTGACGCCCTTCAATGTGGCACCCATCAAGCTAAAGCCGCGAAAATCGACAAAACTAAAGTCATATCCGTCAAGAACGGCGCGTGACCCTTGTGCGCCGAATGATGAAACCCACAATCCATGCTCTCGCAAAACCTCTCGAATGTCGACGTCAAGGCTGCTCAGGGGTCGTACGGTTTGCGCATTTTCAATTTTTGCGGTGGAAAGATCAACGCCCTCAAGATTGCATGTGGCCAGATTGGAATTGGCAAAATTGGCGCCGCGGACATCGGCACCAGAAAGGTCGGTACCGCATAGGTCAACGTTTGATAAATTGGCATCAACCAAAATAGCGCCACTTAAATCAACATCCGTTAGGTTGGAATCGCGAAGGTCCGCACCTTTGAGAATGGCACCTTGCAAAGATGCCCCGGTTAAATCGGTCTGAATGATCGTGGCATTTGAAAGTTTAGCGCCGACCATTTGCACCCCCGTCATATCCGCGAGCGCACGTTGGGACAGATCGTGGTGGTGGCTGAGCAGGCGAAGTTCTTTTTCTTCACTGAACATAAGATGGCCGTCGCGCAAGTCAGCATTTTCCAAATTGGCGTGATCCAGGGTCGCCCCGCGCAGATAGGTTCCGCGAAGGTCGCAGCCCGCAAAATTGGCCTCAGAAAGATTTGCGTCGCAAAAATCAACGGCGAAAAGATCGGCTTCACAAAAGTCCGTACGGATGAGAACGCACTCACACATGGACGCCCCGACCATCTTTGATTTGCGTAAATTTACATTGCTGAAGTTGTATCCGCAGAGGTTGGCCAAGGACAGGTCAGCCATGCAGCCGCCTTCATAATTGAGCCAACGTTTGTGGTCTGCGAGAATTCTGGAAATTGCGCTGGGGGAAAGTTTTCGATCCTTGGGCTGCATTGTATCATCCACTGCTGTGCCGGTTTCCCCGCATTTTACACACTGCAGGCTTTGTTAAAAGGCATCACACCTGGGCGCATCGGATGCCACATCCCCCTGCTGGTTCGCCACGCCTCAATGCGCCACGTCTCAAAGATGTGGAGAAGGCCTTAAAGCGACAGCGTCACAATATAGCATACTGAGATTGTAAGGGAATAAGCCTCAAATGTGGATATTGCCGTTTTGAAGCTTAAAACAGACGCATGAGCTGCGCGCACAATGAAGGTAAATTGTGTCGTTAAAATTTGAGCGATGCGGCGATGCGGGCAAAATTATCCATCTGCCCGGTGGCCAATGTCGCCACCGAACCCAGCGACAGTTTTGCATCAAGCGACTGTGTTGGATTGCTGAGCAGGTAGGTTAACCCCACCTCGGTGCGGTCGGAAAACTGTCGGCTTTGCAAT
>JAESUA010000264.1 GCA_016763255.1 Magnetovibrio sp.
AAGCTCGGCGATGTGATGAAAGAATCGATCCAAGCGGCCAAGTCTTATGTGCAGTCCCAGGCAACGAACTTTGGCATCTTGCCACCGATTTTTCACAAAAAGGATATCCACGTTCACGTGCCTGAAGGCGCGACCCCTAAAGATGGCCCCAGTGCCGGCGTCGGCATGGTGACGTCAATTGTATCTGTGCTCACCGGTATTGCCGTGCGTAAAGATGTGGCTATGACCGGTGAAATTACATTGCGCGGTCGTGTCCTGCCGATCGGCGGCTTGAAGGAAAAGCTGCTTGCGGCCCTGCGTTCAGGCATCAAAACGGTTCTGATCCCGGCCGACAATGAAAAGGATTTGGCGGAAATTCCTGACAATGTGACCAAGGGGATGAAGATTATTCCCGTGGCCCGTGTTGAAGAGGTTCTGGAACATGCCCTGGTCGAAAAACTCACTCCAATTGAGTGGGATGAGGATGAGGTGAATTCTAGTGTTGCATCAGGTGGCGATGACGAAGATCGTAATGGCTTGATCACACATTAAAATTGCTATTCTTGTGAAAAAGTAATTAATGATTGAGCATCCCGGCGAAGCTTTTGTTTCGTCGGGATGCTTTTTGTCTGGTTTGTGTCAGATCCAGCGGCCGACTCGCTAAAATGTGTATAAAATTGTACGCAAAACCGCAAAAAACTGGGGAAAACTCCACTTGTATGATTGACGCGGTTTACCTTTGGACCTTACAGTCCTGCATCAACGAATCACCGCGCCGCCCAAACGGCGCGAACCTCATTAAACCTTGATTTATAAAGGGGGCCTTGCCTTGAACAAGAACGATCTGATCGCCGCCGTTTCCAGCATCACCGAGCTGTCCAAAGCGGATGCCACTAAGGCCGTTGACGGTGTGCTTGAAGCCGTCACCGGTTCTCTCAAAGAAGGTAACGAAGTCCGTCTCGTCGGCTTTGGTACATTCAGCGTTGCACATCGTAAAGCATCCACGGGTCGCAATCCGCGCACCGGTGAATCTATCCAGATTCCAGCCTCCAACCAGCCTAAATTCAAAGCTGGTAAGGCTCTGAAAGACGCTGTCAACTAAGACAGATTCTTTAGCGTTTTACGGCCGCTCCTGGGTATGGGAGCGGCCGTTTTCGTATCTATGTTTGGTCTATTGCGTTAAAAATGCACCGGCCTTGCGTTTAGGGTTGAGTTTCTCCAAGTGTCGCAGTAGTGTCGCCTCGCTTCACATAATTTAAGTGAACAATGTGGGTGGTTAGCTCAGCTGGAAGAGCATCTCGTTTACACCGAGAATGTCGGGGGTTCGAGCCCCTCACCACCCACCATTCAAACCCTAAGGGAAACCTTGGGGTTTTGTCGTTTTTGGCCTGAGGATTTACCCGGCTTGTTTTGCGGGTTTTGCAAACTGGTTTGCTAAACTCAATGTTTTGCCCAGTGTTTCGGCTACATCCTCCAAATAATCCGGCGAAAACTTGCGATAGATGCGGCGCACCGTGTTGGGGTGCGTTGCCGTCAAATCCGCGATCTTGTCCACCGAATAGCCATCCTCCGCCAGCCACGATATGACTGAGTGTTTGAGATAGTGCGGTGTGGCCCAGGGAATGCCCGCTTTGTCGGCGGCTTCGGAGAATGAGCGCCTGATGTTGGTCAACGGCTTGCCCATGTACTCGACCACAAAACCCGTTTGTGCATACTCCAGCGCCACGCTCAGAGCCGCAATCACATCCCCACTGACTGGAACGACCGTTCGGCGTTTTTTCGTGATTGCCAAATCCGGGTCGGTAAAGTCCAACCGTCCATGGGTTAGATCCACACGACCCCAGGTTAAGCCGAGGATTGCACCTTTCCGCGCTCCCGTTGTCATGGCGATCAACAGATACAGCCGCAAGTGCATGGGCTTTGCTGCATTGAAGAGAGCCCTGGCCTGATCCCGCGTAAGGAAACGCTCCCTTGGCGGACGCTTGGCCGGAATTGCGATATGCGGGGCCTTGTCGATCCAGCCGCAATTGAGCGCCATGCGCAGCGTTGTGCGCAGTTCGTACAGTTCCTCGATTAATGCCGCTGGAACGGACTTTCGCTTTTGCCAGTAGTCCTTGACGAACTGAGGGGTGATCCGTTCCGGCCGTATAGGACCGAAATGAATTTTCAGTTGGTTGTGGAATGTTGGCGTTTGCGGAGCCCTGGCCTTGCCGGATGCTTTTAAGTCGTCCAGCCGCAAATCCAGCAATGCTGATACGGTTGGAGACTTGGGCGCATTCTTGGCCGCAAGATATTCGCTTAGGAAGCATTGAGCCGCTCCCTCATCCGAAGTAGCTGTGCTGTAGACTTCCCGCCCGTCTCGGACATACCAGTTTTCTTTGCCGGGAATTCTGACGATGCGGGCCGGTTTGCGTGGTCGGGACATTGCTGTTCTTCCAGATACTCAATGACAGAACTCTCGAAAATGCGAATTGCACATCCGATTAGTCGTTGGTGTCCTTTCAGAATGCCCTGTTTATAGTGGCTCCGAACAGTCTCATATGAACAACGCAGAATGGTTGCGACTTCCATCATGGTCAAAAAACGACCAAGGCCCCGCTCATTTGCATGAACAAGATGGGGCAAAACGTCAGCCCGTATATTTTTCGGGTATTGAGGTGAGGAAGGGGGAAGTGTATGCTGTCGATCATCAAGCAACGTCATCAGACTTTCCTTTGGTTGGTTTGGCTGAAGCTGCGTCAACAGCTTTAGAGTTGGTTTTTGATTTTTTGGAACGGCTCGGACCATTTTGGTCCGGGCCGTTTTCGTTTCCGCCACTCAGGTATTCGGCTTTCACCTTATCCATACGCGTGCGAAATTCTTTGTGATTTTTTTGAGCTTCTTCGGAAGGGTCTTTTCCTTCTAAAACCAATTCAATGCGTTTGATCTTGTCATTCATCCATGACATTTCGCCGCCAATCTGTGCAAGGTTTTGATGTAAATCCTCAATAGATTGAATGTTGTATTGGAACTTCATCCAATCTGTATCTGTTGCAAAATAATCAGAAAAACTGAACCCCTTTTCACTAAA
>JAESUA010000265.1 GCA_016763255.1 Magnetovibrio sp.
GTTGTTGATGTAGCACCACCTTTAGTTCCCAGCGTTGTAAAAGTTGTACCCGAACATATTGTTGCATCAGCGCCAGCACCAACAAGTGCTTCCGGATTTATAGTAAGGGTCATAGCGTCGGCAATAGCAGCACAGGGTCCTGCACCGTCAGGGTCATTCGTCGTAATAGTTAGCGTAATTATACCAGGAGCGGCAGTATCCGCATCTGAAGGCGTGTATACTGCACCAAGAATCGCGTCATTGTCAAAAGTTCCCGTTCCAGATGTTGTCCATGTGGTAGTAGCGGTCGCTCCACCCTTAGTTCCAGCCAGCGTATGTGTTGTACCAGCACATATTGTAGCATCGGCTCCAGCCCCAACGAGAGCTTCCGGATTTATAGTGAGGGTCATAGCGTCGGCAATAGCAGCACAGGGTCCTGCACCGTCAGGGTCATTCGTCGTAATAGTAAGTGTAATTATACCAGGAGCGGCAGTATCCGCATCTGAGGGTGTGTACACCGCCCCAAGTAAGGCATCATTATCAAATGTACCCGTACCTGAAGTAGTCCAGGTAGTTGTAGACGTACTGCCTCCCTTGGTACCTGCAAGAGTTGCTGCTGTGCCTGCACAGATGGCCTGATCTCCTCCAGCTCCAACTAACGCCTCAGGATTGATAGTTAAATTCATGGCGTCAGTAGCAACTGCACATGGTCCAGCGCCATCGGGATCGTCCGTTGTAATGGTGAGTATGATAGGACCAGCTGCCGCTGTATCCGCATCCGACGGAGTATAAATAGCCCCCAGTGCGGTGTTATCATCAAAAGTACCTGTCCCTGAAGTCGTCCATAAAATTGAAGATGCAGCTCCACCCATAAGACCTACCAGGGTATGTGTTGCACCAGCGCAAATGGTGGCATCAGCCCCTGCTGAGGTTGTTGCAACCGGATTGATGGTTGTTGTCATTGCATCCGTAACTTCAACACATGGCCCATTACCAGTGGTTGCAAGCTGAAAGGTTACAGTCCCACCCGCAATATCTCCAGCACCAGGAGTATATACAGCTCCTAAAAGAGTAGGATTATCAAAGGACCCATCTGGAACAACGGGGAAAGTTACTGTCCAAAGAACCGTTGCACTGCTGTACACTGTACCGGCCAAGGTAATCGCTGGAGCATCCGCACAAACAGTTTGGTCGATATTGGCCAAAGCTACGGGTGCTTTTGTGAGGGTTATGATCATTGTGTCAACCTCCGAATTACACAATACAGGTCCGGTTGTAGTCAGGATCAGCGTATCTGTTCCATTCACTGTATCAGCATCAGAAGGTGTATAAGTCGTAATGGGATTGGTATCGTCAACAAATGCTCCGGTTCCAGTACTTGTCCATAGCACGCTGGTCGCGATGGTAAATGATCCAGCCAGAGAGGTTACCCTATTATTGGAACATTTAGTTTGATCTAGCCCTGCACTTACCGTTGGAATTGGATCAATAGTAATCGCCATGTCGTTAGTCACTTCGACACAGGACGGCGCGCTTCCAGAGGTCGTTAATGTGAGTGTAACCGTTCCAACACCTATATCACCAGGCCCAGGCGTATAATTTGTAAGCAGGTCAGTGGGATCGACAAATACCCCATCTCCTGCTCCGGTGCTCCATACACCGCCAGTTGCGGGTAATGTTACAGCTCCAGATAATGTAACTACATTGTTATTGGCACAAACAGTTTGGTCTATATCTGCGTCAGATGTAGGAGCAACAGTAATCGTAATAACCAGCGTATCAGTGACAGCGTTACAACTTCCATTGAGCGTCGTAGTTAGTACTATTGTATCTGTTCCCAAGGCTATGTCAGCGGCACTTGGCGTATAGGTAGTAGCCAGCAGCAGTGGATTTCCAAAAGAACCGCCCCCAAGCGTCAACCAATTTCCGTCACCAGCGACGCTTACAACTCCACTTATGGTAACCACTTCATTATTGGCACAAACGGATTGGTCAACTCCAGCGTATGCTATAGGTGCATCCGTGATGGTCAGTGTCATTGTGGCAACCACTGCACCACAACTTCCGTTACCAGTTGTTGTCATCGTCAACGTTACTGATCCCGCTCCCGTGTCTGCCACACTGGGTGTGTAAATCGCCACCAGAGAAGTGTTGTCATCAAACGAACCAGTTCCACTGGTGGTCCACAGTACTCCGGTAGCAGTAGTAATGCTCCCGGCCATAATTGCATCGGCATTGTTACCACAAACTGATTGGTTGGGCCCAGCATTTGCAGTTGGAACGGCTGTAATCGTCAAATTCATCACATCACTTTCTGCCGCGCAATTAAAATTTCCAGTAGAGGTGAGGGTGATTATAATGAACCCATCTGCGGTGTCCGCATCACTTGGATCAAAAGTAGTTGATAAGTCACCTGGAACCGCAAAAGTTCCAGTGCCATCTGATGTCCATGCACCACCTGTCGCTACGGCCACGGTTCCAGAAACTGGGACTGAAGGAGTATCTGCACATACCGAAACATCAGCACCTGCAAATACCAGAGGTGCATCCGTCAATGTTATCGTCATTGGATCAGAATCCAAAGCACAACCGCCCATACCAGTCGTGGTCAAAGTCAACGTTACTGCTCCAGCTGCAGTATCAGCACCACTAGGTGTATACGTCGTAGTTGGATCCGTGTCAAGCACGAAAGTTCCCGTTCCTCCAGTGGTCCATATTCCACCACCCGAATTATAGATGACACCGGCTAATACTGTTACTGCATTATTCGCACACTTGCTCACATTGGGGCCAGCGAGTGCATCTGGAGAAGGGGTGAACGTAAGCAATAAACTGTCTGCCTTATCTGAACATCCAACTGCTCCTACCGTAGTGAGCTTAATATATATTGACCCAAGTGCCGTATCAGCAACAGTAGAATTATAATTGGTTGTTAGGTCATTGACATCATCGAACGTTCCTGTTCCGGTTGTGGTAGACCATATTCCACCAGTTGCATTGATCACTGAGCCAGAAACCGGAAGAACGGCCACCTCTGCACAAATTGTTGTGTCATTACCCGCATTCGCACTTGACGGCGAGTTTACATTTACAGTAACAGTAAGTGGCCCAACAACACAGCCCCCGTTGCTTGCAATTACAGCGTACGTTGTAGTATCAGTAGGTTTGGCCCAAGGATTAGCCACTGTGCTATCATCCAAGGTACTGCCTGGAGACCATTGAAAACTGGAGCCCGCCGGGCCTGTCGGCGATCCTCCAAGCTGCACACTGTCCCCAAGACAAATATTGGCTGTATCACCAGGAATAAGTGCAAAATTTGTTGGTTTACCTGCTGGTAATAGAGATGCATTTAAATACATCCTTGCGGCGTTGATGCTTAATAAGTTATCAAAGGGTGAATGGTCATGTCCCCCTAAATAGAAGACATTACCACCTACTGAATCAGGATTGACCATATGTGCACCCTGGGCCGCCGGGTTATCAATATTAATCGAGCTGCTTACACATGGGTAAAAGCCTGATCTCCAGGCAGAGCCTCCTGCCAATTCCCAGTTTTTTTCAGAGCCTCCAGGATTTTCTTCAATATCACCCTGGTATTGCATAAACGCCAGATCGTTATTTACATACTGATGTGTAATACCATTATTGCTAATTGACATTCCATTAGTGGTGACGATGTTACCTACTGAGTAATTCTCATAGGTGTCAATACCTTTACATTGCGCAGAAAATTACCCCCTTCAGAGATGAATTTTTTTACATTATTAGTGATTGCACTATCCGACAGGCCTCCTCCCCAATGCGGTTCCGAGCAAAATGTAAAACAAGAGTCAATACCGGTAAATACACCGGCGCCAACGGTAAAATAGTTGGTCACACCTCCTGAGTCCAAAACGGCAACGTGAATAGGATCGTTACCGCCATTATCGAATACAGCTATCTTCGGTCGCTGGTCCAGATTATATCTAACATCCACTACTTCATTTGCTCCCAATTCCAACACCACAACATTTTTACCGTAATCATTGATCACCGTTCTGGCTGTTTTTACAAAGCCGTTAGCCGCTACATCTATATATTGGGAGTCTACCACAAAGGCACCGGCCCTGAATTCTGTGCTAGCAAATGCGGTTGTATCCGGCCATACCCTTCTTGTAATTGCAACAAAATCGGTGTCACCTCTGGATTTGCCAGATCGAATAATCCATCTTATGGGCACATCATTCAACAGTAGGTCATGCACCAAGCCGTAAGCCTTTAGATTGAATATAGATCCGGCTGCATAGCTTTGATTGGCGGTATCCATAGGGATAATGAGGGATGGAGCATATATAGTTGTTGGGTTGGCAGGTGGGTTGGGTAAATCAGGTCTGAGGCATAGATCGTTATCAATAGTTCGGCTGCCTGCTGGATTGGGGGTTAGCATATCTGTTACGGTAGTAGCATTGTAGATAAATGAATCCATTCGGGCATCCACCGTGTTGGTTGCAGTGGCACCAACCGCGATATCGTAACTCAGATAAAAATAGTGGGCTCCTGAACCTGATAAGGTCTGAGAGCCATTAATAATAAATGTACCACTCGGGCTGGAGCCGAGCGATCCAAACAGATTAAAAGTTGAAAATCCCTGAGTTGTTCCAGTATACCACACCTGTGCCTCATCAATGTCATTTGAAGGATCTGTTGAGCCAATTGTGTTAAATCCAAATTGCGTTATATTTAGTAAAGGGGTACAAATATTTGACACGGTGATTTTTATTTCTAAAATGCCTGCATCTAAAGGACAAGCGGTATGTATGGGTGCAGTAGATGCTTGTGTTACATTAGTAGAATCATAGGTCATAGCTGCTACATCCGCCACCATGTAACCCATAGATTCTGATGATGTAGGATTTGTATCTTGATTGTCTATTTTAAAGTTACCTCCATTTCGTGTTATGTTGCCGAAAATGCCGGAGATGTTGGCTCTTATTTCAAAATTATCGAACTTAATTTTATCCAAATTGGCAGCACTTCCATCCGTCTTGATAGTTGCTGTTAGCCGCGTCGCGCTGGTATATGCAAAAGTAGCGGCGACTATATCTCCGCCGATCGAACCAGCCACACTTCCTGTACCGGTAATATCAAATTGGAAGTTTGGCGGTAGATCAACAATTATTGTTTTATTATTTTGACCTTCTTTAAATGCTCCAATGGTAACCTCATCAATGGACCAGCTAAATGTTTCGTAAGCAGTTGGATAAGGAGCTGCCTGGCACCAATAATAGTCCGCAAAATTACTGACTTCATATACACAGAAGGGATCGGCATCAATAGTCCGGCTACCCGCTGGATCCGGTGTCTTCATATCCGTTTTGGTAAGACCACCAAAAATAAAGGAATCAATACGCGCATCTACAACGTTTCCTAAAGTTGCACCGGCTGCAACATCGTAACTCAGATAAAAGTAATGAATGCCCGCTGCTGCGGTAAGCAACTGTCCACCGTTGATAATAAATGTTCCACTAGGGCTTGAACCGAGTGCGCCAAACAGCGTGTTCGTTGTAAATCCTTGTGTGGTTCCTGTATAATAGACCTTTGCGTCATCAATGTCATTTGATGGATCAGTTGAACCAATCGTATTGAATCCAAATTGCGTTACTACTGATGGGCAAGTATTTGTTACATATACCCTTATTTCTAAAATCTGCTTATCTAAAGGACAGGGTGTGTGAATGTCACTGATGCTTATTTGCGAAACCTCAGACGAATCATAAATCATTGGTAGATCCGCTAATAAAAACCCCATGGACTCCAGCGGTTCCGATCCGCCATTTCCCGGACAGTCTGTCGAGCCAGAAATTTTGAAATCACCAGATCCATTTCTCATTACATCTCCCGAAGAACCTGAAGCCAGAGCGTATATTTCAAAATTGTCAAACTTGATTGTATCGAACGAGTTTTCGCTTCCATCAGTGGTGAGCGTTACAGTGATTTTTGAGGCAGTGGTATAAGCAAAGGTGCAGGCTGTTATATCTCCCGTTATAGAAGCAGCTACGGTTGCAGTTACACTTGTAACGTCGAACTCAAATCCAGCTGGTAAATCGACGACAA
>JAESUA010000266.1 GCA_016763255.1 Magnetovibrio sp.
GTGCAGATATCATTCGTGGCAACAAAGGCAGCGATCAGCTGACCGGCGGCAGCGGTGCGGATGAGTTTTTATGGTTCGGCACCGATTGAATGGTTACGTCGATACGATCACCGACTTCAGTTCTGCACAAGGCGATGTCTTGGATTTATCGCCCATACTCACCCGTGACGAGAGTTTCGACATCACCGAGTATTTGCGCTTTGAAGATGATGGAACAGACACCACGGTGGCCATCGATACCAATGGCGGCGGCAATAGCTTTCCGACTTTGTCATCCTCAGTGACATCACCGGCATCACTTTAGAAGACAGCGACGCGGCCGACTTTTTCACTTTTGCCTGAAGGGTGGACACCATGAAAGTCATCATCACGTTCGCAGTACTGACAATGTGCTTAAGTTTTCCCGTCCAAGCACGCCAGGATACCGCCAGCGCCTCAGCGGTGGTCACCCGTCCCGGCGAGGTTTTTTTCAATGCCTTAGAACGACGCCAATCCTTAGCCTCGATGATCCAAGGCACACCCAAAAAATACTGCCGCATCGAACGGGTCTGTGCGTATGATCCGGTACAAATCATCGACAGCCAAAATCGCTCCACCGGTCAAACGGCGGCGCTTCAGGGGTTGTCATATTGGGCTGGCGTTACGCAGTATTTGCGCACCGGATCGACCCGCCAATTGGAACACGCCCGGTCCGTTCTCAACGCTTGGGTCGATGCCGACGCGTTGGCGCAGACCCACGGGCACATGCCCCTTGCGCGTCATCTCATGAAACGCAGCTTGTTTCCAACCCTCACCGCATATTCTGTCATGCGTCAGGTTTTACCGATGCCCAAAGATGAGCGCGAGCGCATCGAGCGCTGGCTGGAACGCGGTATCAAACTGATTGATCTCGACAATCACGATGGCCGTACACTTTCAGATGCCAACAACAGTCGCTATTCACGCGACGCGGTGAACATGGCCTGGGGCGTGGTTAATGATGATGATGAGGCCTTTCACAAAGGCATCGTTAGATTTCGCGCCGCCCTCAGTGATATGCGTATAGATGGTAGTTTGCCATGGGAAACCATTCGTGGCCCGCGGGTGGTCAGTTATCAAAACCTGGCCATCTCGATCTTGATCCCCATGGCCGAGATGGCCCAGGTTCAAGGCTACAATCTTTACGGCGAAAACCATCAAGGACAAACCATTCACGATGCCATTCGGTTTTTGATCAATGCCGAAGCTAATGCCAGCCTTGTGCTGGCCTATAGCGAACAAAAACAAGACAAGATCAGACTCGGCAATCATTTGCATTGGACGGAAATATATCTGGCACGTTTTCCTGATCACGCCAACGCTCAAGGCCTACACGATTTACGCGCCCGCTATCACTTTTTGACCGGACGGGGCAATGATTTTTCAGGCGGAAACCTATCATGTGCCTTTGCCAATCCGGACACCAACCCGGTGTTAACCACCCGCCCGCCACGCAAAAAGGTCGAGGCCATTCTCAAGACATCGACCGTGCCGCGCATCTCTTGCCCCAAATATTTGGATTGACCCTCAGTCACCAATAATTTTTAGATAGCGCTTGGCCAGGGCACTGCCCAGTTTACGGCCCTTCTTAAACCACTTACGAGCCTTGTCTTCGTCGACCTCAACAAGGTCGCCGGCGATGTAGGTCTTACCCAGCCGCACACAGGCGGTGGCTGAGCCTCTACGTGCTTGGCGTTCCAGGACTTTGATGGCTTTGGCCGTCCAACCATCAATCTCGCGCTGGTCCGCCTGGCCATAATTGCCATTGGCCAAACGACGAGCATAGGCCAGCATGGATTGCGGGTACCCCAATTGGGCACCATGTTTAAGATGGTATAGGGCCTGTTTTTGATTGGCTTTGACCCCAAGGCCACGATCGTAAAGTTCAAACAACTGCACATGAGCTTTGCCATAACCGCTTTCAAGGCTGGCCCAAAACCAATCATGGGCTTTTTTATAATCTCGGTGAGACGCGATCACTTGGAAGATACGGCCCAACTCATAAGCCGCCTTGCCTTTAAATTTTGACGGCAGCTCATATGCGCGCAGCAACAACTGAAGTCCTGCTTCTGGATTTTTTTCAATCCCACGGCCACGGACATAAGATTGTCCCAAATAATACATGGCCTCAGCCGAACCTTCTTTTGTCGCCTGATAAAAAATCGCATTGGAGTCCACAAACTTATTAGCCCGTAACAAATCGACTCCCTCTTGAACATTGACCGCGGCGACACTCGTGATCAATGCCAGATACAAGCAAGCCGACAAGGGTGCAACATGCAACATCATGTCCCACCCCACAGCACACAGCCGCGCCCCATCAAGACCAGATCGCGGCCGGGAAGGATGCGGGCGATTGGATCTTTGGACCCGGTTGGACATTGAATCTTGGCAACCTTGGTGGTGTTTTTGCGGCGCTTTTTTATCCTCGCCAAGGTTTTATCCGAGGCCCCAAAATAGGCAATCAAATCCATCGTCATGGCACGCGCCACGTTGGCTTTAAAATGGTATGGGTCCGTGAAATTTGCCCGATCCAAGGTTTGCTCGGTCGGCACATCATAATCATATACGACCCCCAATTTTGCCATCCGGCGACGGTGTTCCAAATTCAGTCCGCCCCGCTTCCACTTGCTTGCCTGGGCTTGCATATCGGCATGGGCCGGGGGGATGAAAAACACCAACGCGATGTCGTGTTGTTTGGCGTATTCAGATATCTCTTTGAGGCCTTGGTAGTATTCTTCGCTGTAGGTGAAATTTTTCCAATCGTTGCGTCCGCCTTTTTCAATGCGCCGCAACCACGCCTCATCGACGTCCGGTGTTGCCGGTGGTGGGGGGGGCAGCGCAACCACCACAGATTTTTGCGCCGGTGGTTTTGAGAGCAAACTTACCGGTCCCGCATCGGTCACAAAGTCCGCCAGCGCATTGGCGTTGGGCTGTACAATGTCTTCAAGCAATTTATCTAGATTGTGTCCGCGCACGATGCGCCGCCCCGAACCCAGACCTTGTGAATTCCACAAGTCCCCCGAAACGGAGTCACACACCGCTTCGCAGTAATTTTTCTTCACCAAATTGTCTTGCGCATTGGCCGCGCCGGGGGCCAATGGAATCAAGCGCATCAAACCATCGACAAAACCACGTAGGTCCGACATGTGTTCGGGGTACTGTTTTTCCAAGATGCTCATGCCGGTGTCGGCCACGAACATATTTGTATAATAACGCAGCGGGCGATCGCGTAAGGCGATGGCTTCGGGCACCTGATTTTTACCACGCGAAAAATGTTTGTCCATGGACCGCAACGGCACCCCGATGGCGATGCCTTTGACTTCGGCGTGCTCCACCGCATACCAAAAACTGTCGATGGTTTCGGCCATGGTGCCGCCGCTGTAAGCGAAATTGTAATATTCACTAAAACCCAATTCATGGAACAGCTTGTCACGCAACGCCCGGCTGCGGCTGTCGCCGAACAACAGGTAGCCGCTTTGCAGGCGCGGATACTCGATGATTTTATAGAGCGGGCCATGTTTTTGTGTTGCGATCTTCTTTTTCGCCAAGCCAAGATCAAACAGACCATGCATGCGATACGGATCAACAATAAGGTTGAACAGGCCCGGGCTCACCCCCAGTGCCAACACCACGGCCAGCACGGCCGCGGACCAACGAAAATGAGAAATTTTGCGTATCATAACGTCCTCCGGACCTTAAAAATTGTAGTAGATGAATTCAGACAATTCGCCCAAGCGATACATTTGCGCTATACCGATCACCGCCATCACCGACAGCGAGCCAACCCAAACAGGCGTCGGACGCCATTTGGTGAGCACCGACCAACGACCATTGCGTGGCTTCCAGTTGTTCAGCCCAAGCGCCTTGCGAAAATACAACGTCGGCCGATACGAAGCGGCCAATTCGGCCGTATTGGGAAGGGCCAACACCACGGCCAGCACGGCCGCGGACCAACGAAAATGAGAAATTTTGCGTATCATAACGTCCTCCGGACCTTAAA
>JAESUA010000267.1 GCA_016763255.1 Magnetovibrio sp.
AAACCGGTCGGCAACAATGCCCGCCTATCACTGCCGTCCGATGGCTTTGCCCCCGCCAGTGATTTGGACATGTATCTGCTTGGTCATCTGCACAAACGCTATACCAAATCTGAACTTCCGCCTTATGCCGCCCCGTTGGCGGGCCCCTTCGGCTACATCATGGAGTAAGCGGTCATGAACATCCCCCCCCTCACCCATTTGAGCCGTTTTCTGATGGCTGCTTTTGTCGCGGTAAATTTGGCCGCGTGCACATCATCCATCTCCAAGCCTGAAAGCGTCGATTATCGGCAAACCCATAAAATCAAGGTGACGAGTGAACAGGTCACCGTATCCATTTCCGTGCCGTTTGAAGGCACGTCGTTGAGCCCCGGCGATGCATCCAGGTTCAAGGCCTTTCTGCGTGATTACGTGCAACGCGGTCGCACCATGGTCACCGTAGAAAGCACCCAACCACGACGCGCACGTGAAGTGCTGTTAGCTTATGGCTTGAGAGATGGCGAATTATTTATCGCCTCATCAACCACTATAAAAGCCCCAAACGTGATACTCAGCTTCACCGCCAACGAAGTCATTTCCCCTGAATGCGGGGATTGGACCGGTGAACCGTCGTATACTCCCAGCAATGGCCCACATACGAATTTTGGCTGCTCTATCCAGCGCAACATCAGCAAAATGGTCTCCGACCCTGGCGACCTTATCCAATCTCAACCGGCATCCGGGGGCAATGCCAGCCGCTCTGACGTCGGCATCTTTACGCACCAATCAGGTGCTCCTAAAGTTCGCTTATTGGATAGCCAAGGCGCCGCTATTACGGGGAACTGATGATGAACACAGCTATTTGGGCATCAAACCGGGAACACTATGACTTAGGGAGGCCTTCTTGATTCTAAGGATCAACATCAGCGCATTTGTCTTAAGCGACGCCGTGCGCGACGCCGTCAATGCTTTAAGCCAAGATCGTCTGTTCTTGCGCTCGAGCGTATCTATGCAAGACGGCGGCATGAGCGCGGCACTTGAATCTTTGTCACAACGCTCGACACCGGAACTGTTAACCGTCGAAAGCACGGCGGTTGACGATGCTTTTTTTGAGGAATTGAACGGCTTGGCCGAAGTTTGCCAACCGGGCACCCGCGTGATCATCGTGGGTGCGGAAAATGACATCAATTTGTTCAAGACTTTGATCAAACAAGGCATCAGTCAATACTTCTTAGAAACGGTGACCCCGGAAGAACTTAAATCCGCGATCGTCGATGCCTTTGCCGACAAAACCCTCGACGCCAAAAGCCGTACTATTGCTTTCACCGGTTTGCGCGGTGGCGTTGGCAGCTCCGTTCTGGCCCACAATGTGGCCTCTGAATTGGCGCGCCTTTACGATGAAGATGTGATCATCCTTGATCTCGACATTGCCTACGGAACAGCCGCACTCAGTTACAATTTGCAGCCGGGCCAAACCATTGCCGACGCCATTGCACAGGCTGGCTCAATCGACGAAACGTTGCTGATGCGTTACCTTGAATCCGGCGGTAAAAACATCTCTTTGCTGTGCGCTCCAGGCAACCTCAACAGTGGCATCGAGATCACCGCGCAGTCGATGGAAGCGGTGCTTAACATCGTCAAGCAAATGGCCAGCTTCATCGTACTCGACATTCCCCATGTGTGGAATTCTTGGGTCCAAGACATGATCGTCGATGCCGATGACACCGTGATCGTCGGTGTGCCGGATTTATACAATCTACGTGATGGCAAAAATCTGTATGAGTACCTTGCCCCCAATCGTGGTGCCGAAGCTCCGACCCGCTTGGTCTTGAATAAAGTTGGCGAGTTGAAAAAAGGGGAGCTGACAAACAAAGATTTCAAAGATGTTCTGGGCACAGAACCGGCTTTGAACATTCCCTTTGACAGTGATGCGTTCACAGCCGCCATGAACAACGGCGAAATGTTGCACAAGGTGGCCAAAAATTCCGTAGCAACGCAAGAAATCGAAAATCTAGCTAAAATGGTCAGTGGTAAAGAAAGCGCAACACGCCTTGCCAAGGAGCGTTCAAGTGGGGGGATTTTTAGTTCCCTCTTCAAGAAATAGCCGTACATACCGTACAATAATCACGTGAAAGTCACGAGCCCATCTGGGTTTGTGAAAGAGAAGAAAGAGCCACGAGACACAAATGTTTGGACGACGCGGAACTGCCGGACCTGGAACACCTGCGCCGAAACCCTTCGGTGGCGCTAAGGATGCGCCAAAGGATGAGTCTGCGCCTGTGCCGGAAGCAAAAGCAGAAATACCTGCTGAGGCTGAAAAACCGTCCGAGGCCACGCCGCAGACCGACCCCACGCCCAAGCCCGCCTCTCAGTCGGAGCCAGTGCACAAGGCAAGTGCACCTTTGAGCGCGGAAGCCAAAGAAAAACTCGACGAGGTCAAGGTCAACGTTTTTAACGATTTGATGGAAGCCGTCGATCTGGCCGAGCTCAGCTCACTCACCGCCGATCAAGTGCGTGAAGAAATCAACGATATGGTCAGCGAAATCATCTCCATGCGGGGATTGGTGCTGTCCATTCAAGAACAGCAAACCGTCATTCAGGACATCTGCAATGACATCTTAGGCCTGGGTCCCCTAGAACCCCTTCTTATGCGCGATGACATCGCCGATGTGATGGTCAATGGCCCCGATGTCGTCTACATCGAAGTCAACGGCAAGATGGAAAAAACGGATATTAAGTTCCGCGACCAGGCCCAATTGATGAACATCTGTCAGCGCATCGTATCCGCCGTCGGTCGCCGCGTTGATGAAGCCAGTCCCATTTGCGATGCCCGTCTTGCCGACGGTTCGCGTGTCAACGTCATCGCCCCACCACTGGCCATCGACGGCACCGCACTGACCATTCGTAAGTTCAAGAAAGACAAGCTGACACTTGAAGACCTGCTCAACTTTGGCTCCATCACGCCGGAACTCAAAACCGTGCTTGAGGTGGTGTCGGCAATTCGTCTGAACACCTTGATTTCCGGCGGCACCGGTTCGGGCAAGACCACCTTGCTCAACTGCATGACCGGTCATATCGATTCATCGGAACGCATCATCACCTGCGAAGATTCGGCTGAATTGCAGCTTCAACAGCCGCACGTGGTACGCCTCGAAACCCGCCCGCCGAACTTAGAAGGCAAAGGCGAAGTGACCATGCGTGATTTGGTTAAGAACTGTCTGCGCATGCGCCCCGAACGCATCATCGTGGGCGAAGTGCGTGGCCCCGAAGCGTTCGATTTGCTGCAAGCCATGAACACCGGTCACGATGGTTCCATGGGCACGATACACGCCAACAACCCGCGTGAATCCATTTCACGTGTCGAAAACATGATCATGATGGGCGGATATAACCTGCCATCCAGAGCCATGCGCGAACAAATATCTGGTGCCGTGCACGTGA
>JAESUA010000268.1 GCA_016763255.1 Magnetovibrio sp.
ACGCTGACCTTTCGACGGTCGTGCCGCGAAGGCGTGTGTGGTTCGTGTGCGTTCAACATCGACGGCGTTAACACGCTGGCCTGCACCAAGCCGATCAAGGATATTTGCGGCGACGTGAAAATTTATCCGTTGCCACATATGCCGGTGATCAAAGATTTGGTGCCGGATCTTTCGGTGCCTTATGCACAGTACGCGTCGATCGAGCCGTGGATAAAATCCGACACCCCGGCACCGACCGCGGAACGTCTGCAAAGTGTGCGAGAGCGCAAAGAGCTCGACGGCATGTGGGAATGCATCTTGTGTTTTTGCTGCCAGACCAGTTGCCCTAGCTATTGGTGGAACGGTGATCGCTACCTCGGCCCGGCCATCTTGCTGCAGGCCTATCGGTGGATTGCCGACAGCCGCGATGAAGCCAAGGGCGAACGCCTCGACAACGTCGATGATCCGTTCCGTTTGTATCGCTGCCACACCATCATGAACTGCACCAGCACCTGCCCCAAACATTTGAACCCGGGCAAGGCGATTGCGGAAATTAAGCACCTGTTGCTCAAACGCCGCTAAGTTCAGACCACTCAACGAGAAACGGCCCGCTGTGAGTGACAGCGGGCCGTTTCTCGTCGTTCGTGACGGAACGGCAACCGTTTTATCATATGGTTTGCACCAGATTGTCGGGTTTAGTCGGTGGCCTTTTGCTTAGGGGAGATATAAGTTAGTCGTTTTCATTTACGTACGATGTTTGCGGCTGAGGGCGGTTTGAGCCGCACGCCATGCATAAGGGCATTTGAGGGAAATATGGAACTGGATATTCGATCCCTGCTAGTTGTGGGAACGATTGTGTCGAGCATCATCGGCTCGCTCATGTTTATCATCGCCCGGGCCCAAAAATCACACCCGTACCTGAATGTCGTTTCGCTTGGTTTTGTTGCCATAGCGTTGGGCGCATTGATGATGACATTGCGCGGCTACGTTTCCGATTTCGCATCGATCATCGTGGGCAATACCTTTATCGCATTGTGGGTGTTGCTGATCTGGCACGGGGTGCGTGTCATGTACCGCCGTTCATCCCCATGGCTGTGGTCGCTGGCTGGGCTCGTGGTGTTCAATGCGTTGATGGCGTATTACACCTATGGGGTATTTGATACTCAGGCGCGCATCATCATATCATCCGTTTATTTGTCGCTGTATGCGACATTGGCGGCGCGCGAGCTGCTTTTAGACAAACATAAGGGTATTGAACATAACTTTACGGCCAGCGTGCTGGCCGTGTATTCCTTATTGATAATGGTCCGCGCAATCATGACGGTGGGGGCATCTATACCGGCTGACTATATGATCATCGGTCCTTTTCATAAGTATTCAGTTTTGCTGGGCATTGCCGTTGATGTGGGGCTAGCGATCGGTTTTTTGTGGATTTTACAACGCAAGCTGGAAAGGCGTTTGCACGATTGGGCCGTGGCCTTGGAAGATGCTCATCGCATAACAGATCAGTTGCGCTGCAAAGCCGAAGAAGCGGCTTTGCACGATCCGCTTACCGGGGCCGGAAATCGTCGTAAATACAAAATGGCGGCCTCAATGGAACACGAACGTCATGTCCGTTATGGCCGAGCGTTGAGTTTTGCATTCTTGGATGTTGATCATTTTAAGGCCATCAATGATCAACATGGTCATGATGTGGGCGACAAAGTTTTGGCCAAATTGGTTGTGTGTATGTCTGATATTATGCGCAACATGGATATGATTTATCGCTGGGGCGGGGAAGAGTTTGTCGTTCTGTTGCCGGAAACGGATTTACCCATGGCCGAAGCCGCCTGTCAGCGCATTCGTGAAGCCGTCCAAAAAAATGTTTGTATCGATGGCAAGCCGGTCACCGTCAGCATCGGCGTGGCTCAAATGCAAAATGGTGAAACTCTTGCTGCTTTATCCAAACGCGCCGATGGTTATATGTACCAAGCCAAACAAAATGGCCGCAATTGCATTTCCACAGGCTAAATATTTTCGCCCGTGGCTTGGGGCTATTTGCCAGCCGGCATCTTGATGGGTTTGGGGCCAAACAACGGGGTGCGTCCAACCAAGGCTTCCAGCATGATCAATTCTTCGTCCACGTGGTTGATCATTTTTTCCGGTTCGATGAATAGCCCATTGTGTTGATCTGGATGGGCGTAAACGTTACGCGGGGCGTCATGATGGAACGTATCGAGATTGATGCGAACGGTGGGGTTAAGGGTCGATCTTAACTGCGCCCGGCCATAACACAGGCAGACATAATTATTCTCAGGCCTAACCTCGATGTAAATGCCTGTACCGCGAATGCCGATGGTCGCCAAGGGTGTGGAGATGATGGTGTTGGTGGCGGCGAACACCGACAACACAGCCCCGGCGGCGATCTTGATGCGGCCTAAAATTGATTTGTCCCGGCCCTCCTCAAAGTGCGCGGTTTCAAATTCGACTTCAGACTCGGTGCGCAGCAAAAACACGTGCTCGCCGATGATGATGATGCACTGGCCATCCACACCAGTGGTGCATATATCGCCAGGGCGCACCACTTGGCCCACATGGGCGGGCGCACCGTTCAGCCGCACATCGCCGACAACCGTTTGAAATCCTGGCTCAATCGGATGTTGGGCTTGGGCTGGGGCCTGGTTTAGCACCGCCAACACAGCCGGGGGCATAGCGGCCCCCAACAACAAGGCCCGGATCAGCTGGCGCCGGGTCGGGTGAAAGTTGGTTAAATCCATATCTTTAATGTGAATGAATTCTGAATTTATGGCAAATCTTGTGCCATCTCATAACGAATGAGGTGTGCCAATTGGAGTTCACGGTGTTCTGATTTAACCTGACCAAGGGTTCCTGAAATAATAGACCCTCGTGATTTGATAAAGATGGATTTCAAGCTGAAATTGGCAGCGCAAAGGATTTGATATGTTTTATGGCCTTCGCCTTTTCTTGATCGCTGTGGTCGGCATGGCCATCGTTATGGCCTCACCGTCACATGCCGCCAAAGATAAAATTTACACCGGCATTTTTTCCAATGTAGCGCTCAGCGGCTATGACCCGGTCGCCTATTTTCCCCAAGGGCGCGCGATGAAAGGCCAGGATCAGTTTTCCTTTGCCTGGAACGGGGCCACCTGGCGCTTCGTCTCAACCGAAAACCGAACGGACTTTCAGGCCAGCCCCGAAAAATTTGCTCCCCAATATGGCGGCTATTGCGCGTGGGCCGTTTCGCAAGGCTCTACGGCCTCAACGGACCCGGAGGCTTGGCACATTAGGGATGGAAAGCTCTATCTAAATTACTCAAAGAATGTTCAAAGCCAATGGAAGCAGGACATCCCCGGCAACATCACCAAGGGTGACGCAAACTGGCCGGGCGTGTTGGGGCGGTGACACAGTGATGGGGGCTCAGCCGCTGAGCTGAGAGGCAAACCAAATGAGCGACCAAAAGGCCGGGATCAGCGGGAACAGCTTGGCGCTGTCTCCGTTGCCTTTGTAGATTTTGGTCAGGGCGATGACGTTGGCACCGAGCCATATCAGCGGTGCAGCCAGGCCCCAATAAATCACAAATCCAAGAAACTCTTCGCTGCCCGAAGGCGCGCTTTGAGCGCTGGAAAAACCCGACCAGGCGATCATCAGCATCCACAAGGTTGGCATCAAGGTGGCGAAGCCGAAGATCAAGACCATCATGCGTTGAGCTTTGAGAACCTCTTGAGAGTTGGCGTGGTCTGCGTGTTTGGTGCTCATGAAGGGGGTATTCCTTATTAAACCGTCAATGTAGCGAGCGTTTATTGATGCTGATCTTGGTCATTAATTTAAGCGCACTGAGATCTTGCTCGCCATCCTCGGTGAGCATGTGAAAGGTGCTTTTTTCAAATCGAATGGGGATGGTCAGATGAACAACGCCTTCACCTTTTTTCAAGGCCTTTGCGGGCAGGTGGTCGGCCAGGGTGGTGCCGGTCTGCAGCAAAAACCAGTTGAGCAATTCATCGGCGCTGAACGGTGTGCCGGTGCCGTGTTGGATGAAAATCTCGGCGTGTTCGCGTTCGGCCTCGAAGGCTTCGATCACTTCAAAATCAACCTGAAGCCTGTCGCCCCGGGGGTGATAAAACGTCATGTCAAAGCCGACGTGTTCGACCTCGAAGTTAAGTTCAGGCGTATGACGGCCGACCTTCACGACTGTTTGCCATGGCGGCGGTTGAGGGCGTAACCCTCGGCGTCGCCTTTAAACGGCTGCAACAACATTTGGTCGAGGCGCTCATCTCGCACGTCGCGAAACTGGCTCAATCCAATGGTCATATCATCGTGACCATCGACCGGTTGGGCGGTGTAGGTGCCGAACATTCGGTCCCACCACGAAAGGCTAAAGCCGAAGTTCGAATTGGCCTCATTGGGCCGCACCGAATGATGAACTCGATGCATGTCCGGTGTCACCATCGCCAAACGCACCACCGCATCCAAGCCCCGCGGCAAACTGACGTTGGAATGATTGAACATGGCGGTGGCGTTGAGCAGCACTTCAAAAATCAGCACCGCCACCGGGCTGGCGCCAAGCAAGGCGATGACGCAAAATTTGATGCCTAGGGATAGAAAAATTTCGAGCGGATGAAACCGTGCGCCGGTGGTGACGTCATAATCCAAGTCGGCATGGTGCATGCGGTGCAGCCGCCACAACACAGGAATGGCGTGGACCATGACGTGCTGCAGCCAGAT
>JAESUA010000269.1 GCA_016763255.1 Magnetovibrio sp.
CGAGCCAAGGCTTGCCGGGGAATCGGCAACAAGAATACCAGCGCTGCGCATTGCTTCCATTTTCGCATCCGCAGTGCCCTTACCGCCGGAGATGATCGCACCGGCATGGCCCATGCGTTTACCCGGAGGCGCGGTTACACCAGCAATAAAGCCGGCAACCGGTTTTTTGACTTTGGAAGCCTGCAGGAATTCACATGCTTCTTCTTCGGCAGAACCACCGATCTCACCGATCATGATGATGCCTTCGGTTTCCGGATCCTTCAGGAACAGGTCGAGGCAATCGATGAAGTTGGTGCCGTTGACCGGATCACCACCGATGCCGATGCAGGTCGTCTGACCCAACCCGGCGCTGGTGGTTTGGGCCACGGCTTCGTATGTCAAGGTGCCGGAACGCGACACGATTCCGACCGTGCCACGGGTGTGAATGTGGCCCGGCATGATGCCGATTTTGCATTCGCCGGGGGTGATCACACCGGGACAGTTGGGACCAACCAAACGCGTCTTGGACCCTTCCAGGGCGCGTTTGACCTTGACCATGTCGATGACCGGGATGCCTTCGGTGATGCACACCGCCAAATCGATTTCGGCATCGATGGCTTCCAAGATCGCGTCGGCGGCAAACGGCGGCGGAACGTAGATCACGGTGGCATTGGCACCGGTGCGTTCGACGGCCTCAGCAACGGTGTTAAACACCGGCAGATCCAAGTGCACGGAACCACCTTTGCCCGGCGTCACGCCACCGACCATTTGAGTGCCGTAAGCGATCGCTTGTTCGGAGTGGAAGGTGCCCTGCGCGCCGGTGAAGCCCTGACAGATGACCTTGGTATCTTTACCTACGAGAACGGACATCTTACGCGGCCTCCTTCACGGCTTTGACAATCTTTTGCGCGGCATCGCCCAGATCGTCGGCAGAAACAATCGGCAGACCCGATTCAGCCAAAATTTTCTTACCCAATTCCACATTGGTACCTTCGAGACGCACCACAAGCGGAACATTGAGGCTCACTTCACGGGCTGCAGCAACCACGCCTTCGGCGATGACGTCGCAGCGCATGATGCCACCAAAAATGTTGACCAGGATGCCTTCGACATTGGCATCGGACAAGATCAACTTGAAGGCCGTGGTGACGCGTTCTTTGGTCGCCCCGCCACCAACATCCAAGAAGTTGGCCGGGGTACCGCCGAACAGCTGGATGATGTCCATGGTCGACATTGCCAGACCGGCACCGTTGACCATGCAACCGATGTTGCCGTCCAACTTGATGTAGTTAAGGTCGTGGCGAGCGGCTTCCAATTCGGCGGGATCTTCTTCGTCTTCGTCGCGCAGTTCGGCCACGTCTTTTTGGCGGAACAATGCGTTGTCGTCGAAGTTCATCTTGGCGTCCAGCGCCATCACGGCACCGCTGCCGGTGACCACCAGCGGATTGATTTCCATCATCGAAGCATCCAACTCGTTGAACGCCTTGTACATGCCCAGCATCAGCTTTACGGCTGCGCCGACTTGCTTGCCTTCGAGACCCAGACCAAACGCCACCTGACGGGCGTGGAACGGCAACATGCCGGTGGCCGGATCGATGGTGACGGTGAGGATTTTCTCGGGAGTCTTTTCGGCGACTTCTTCGATGTCCATGCCGCCTTCGGTCGAGGCCATGACGGTCACGCGCGACGTGGCGCGATCGATCAAGTAGCTGAGGTACAACTCACGCGCAATGTCACACCCTTCTTCGATGTAGACGCGTTTGACTTCTTTGCCATCGGGGCCGGTCTGGTGGGTGATCAACTGCATCCCCAGCATGTCATTGGCAGCATCACGCACGTCCTCTACGGACTTAACGATTTTGACGCCGCCGCCCTTACCGCGACCACCGGCGTGAATTTGAGCTTTGACGACCCACACCGGACCGCCCAACTCTTTCGCCACAGCTTCCGCCTCGGGCGCGGTGTAAGCCACCTTGCCGTTGGGCACCGCTACGCCATACTTGGCGAGCAGCTGCTTGGCTTGATACTCGTGAATGTTCATCTGACTTTTTCCTCACAGGGCCTTGAGCGGCCCCACCCTCTGATTTTTATTTATTTTGCAGTCGGATTATTTGCCGGGGCCTTTTTCGCCACAGCTTTTTTCACAGGGGCCTTTTTAGCCTTAGCTTTTTTAGCGGGAGCTTTTTTAGCGGGGGCCTTCTTAGCAGTCTCCGCAGCACTGGCTTCCAACTTCTTGATGGTATTGACCAGACCGAATACCGCCTTCACCGATTTGGTGAACAACGCTTTTTCGGCGCGATCCAATTTGATTTCGATGATCCGCTCGACGCCCTTGGCACCGATCACAACCGGCACGCCAACGTACATGTTCTTGACGCCATATTGGCCCTTCAAGAAGGTCGCACATGGCAGCACGGATTTTTTATCTTTCAAAAAGGCTTCGGCCATCTGGATGCCAGCGGCTGCCGGGGCGTAATACGCGGAACCGGTTTTCAACAAGCCGACGATTTCGGCACCGCCGTCACGGGTGCGCTGAACGATGTCGTCGATTTTCTTTTGGGTGGTCCATTTCATTTCGATCAAATCTGTGACCGGAATGCCGCCAACGGTGGAATAACGCGGCAGCGGCACCATGGTGTCGCCGTGGCCACCCAGCACAAACGCGGTGACGTCTTCGACCGAGACTTTGAATTCTTCGGCCAGGAACAAACGCATGCGCGCGCTGTCGAGAACGCCGGCCATGCCGACGACCATGTGATGAGGCAAACCGCATGCTTCGCGCAGCGCCCAAACCATCGCATCAAGCGGGTTGGTGATGCAGATCACAAACGCCTTGGGTGCGTATTTTTTGATGCCTTCGCCGACTTGTTTCATGACACTGACGTTGATCGACAGCAAGTCGTCGCGGCTCATGCCAGGCTTGCGCGCCACGCCTGCGGTGACGATAACCACGTCGGCACCTTTGATGCCGGCGTAGCTCTTGGTGCCTTTGAGCGATGCGTTGAAACCTTCGATGGGGCCGGACTGGGCCATGTCCAGTGACTTGCCCTGGGGCACACCATCCATGATGTCGAAAATGACGATGTCGCCGAGCTCTTTAACAGCTGCCAAGTGAGCGAGCGTGCCGCCGATGTTGCCTGAGCCGATCAATGCGATTTTATTACGTGCCGTTGGAAATTTCCCTGTCCTATGCCTTCGTTAAGACATCTCGTTTGTGTTAAACGCACCTGCAAATGAAACTGCAGCTGCTTTACCCTTGGTCGCGGAAGCTCTCGCTGCCACTTTATATTCGTTATGACAGCTTTCGCTGCCGCTTTATGCCTATTTTGACAGTTTTCGCTATCAAGACGCCCTATGTTGCGCCGCACAAAAATTTGATATTTTGGTAGCGCGAATTGCCCCCCGGAGCAAGGTCAAACTGCCCAAACGGGTGGGATTATTTTACTTATACGTTTTTGCGCGCTTATCGCTCCTCATTCGCCACGTATTTCATGTTCACGTTCCATGTAAGACTCTGATTGCATCTCAACAAGGCGCGATGCGGTGCGTTCGAACTCAAACGAGCCTTCGCCCGCGACGTACAAATCCATCGGCCCCACATCGGCGGAGCAGATTAACTTCACGTGACCTTCGTACATAGCGTCGATCAGCGTCACAAAGCGCCGCGCCACATCTTTGTTTTCAGCACTCATTTGTGGAATGCCGGGGATGATCAAGGTGTGGAAGCGGCGCGCCAATTCGAGATAATCTGCGGGCCCCAACGGCCGTCCGCAAATATCGGCAAACTGCACCATAGCCACACCCTGGGCGGCCTTGGGCACCGCGATGTCGCGCCCTTGCACGGGAATGGTCGCCGCATGGGGCCGCGCACCGTGGGTTAGTTTGACAAATGCACGTTCCAGTTTGACCTGGGCCTCTTGATCATGGGGGTAAAGAAACACCTCCAACTGACGCATGTGCTCTAAGCGGTAATCGGTTTTACCGTCCAACTGCAACACATCCATCTTAATTTCGATCAAATCGATGAACGGCAAAAATGCATCACGCTGCAAGCCGTCTTTATACAAGTCCACCGGCGGACGGTTGGAGGTGGTGACCACCACCACA
>JAESUA010000270.1 GCA_016763255.1 Magnetovibrio sp.
CTGGACCCTAGGTATCGGCTAGGCATTGAATATTTGTCGGCCAGGTTGTGGCTATCCTTCGGCTTTGATTTTCTCGATCTGGCGGGCGGCTTTTTCGGCATACTGGCGCTTGGTCTCATCTGAGGTGTCAACGCCGACGGTCTGCAGGATGACCAGCACCGCCCGCATCAGGGCGGTTTCGCTCGGTGTGTTGGGGAAGGCGTTTGCCTCTCCCTCGCCATACACTTGGTTGAGGGCGGTCTCGCGCAGGCTTTCGCGCATCCAGGCACTGATTGCTTGGTCTTTTTGTGCGGCGGCTTGCTTGTGAAGGATGAAATCATCATTGGTGACGCGCACGCTGATGGTCTTGTGTGTGTCACTCATTTGTCGATTTCCGGTTCGGCCTCGATGATGGGTTCTGATTCGATTTCTACCGGCTTGTTATCGGGAACCGCTTCAAGGGCGGCGATGCGTTCGCCGGTTTCTTGAGCAAGGGTCTGGCCGAGACGCTGGCGGTCATCGGTGATCAGGGTGGCGCCGTGGCGGGCGCGCGATATCTCCACGTAGAAGGCCTTTTGGTGGGTCAGGTGCGGGTGGGCCGATTGCATGACGCCGATGATGTGATCGACGGTGCGGCCCTGGAACGCATGGACGGTCGAGGCCCAGGCATGGTCGATGAATTTCAGGGCCGGAGCATCGGCCTCAAGGGTCAGGCGGCTGCCGTCTTCTTTGTGCAGGGTAACATTGCCTTGCTTGTCGATGCCGGTTATTTCGGCTAGGCCGGAGTTGATCAGACCGAGGGATTCATCGTTGCGGGTGAAGCGAATGCGGTCGCCCTGACGGATGCCCAGCGGCGAGGCGCGCAGGATGTCCACCGATTGCGCGGCCCGTTTATCGTTAAGTCCCAGCAACACCGGATCGCCGTTTTCATGTTGAAGCGCGATGGTGTTGGTGGCATCAAAACGCCCGGCGACGGACAGCACTTCGCCTTGTTCGACACCGTTGCGGGCGCGATTGAAGATCACCCGATCGCCAGCGAAGTAATTCTTGGCGCGGCCCTTTTCGGCGCTGGTATATCCTGCGGATTTTAGGGCCTCGATGGTTCGTTCAGGGCCGACAATGCGGCCTTCACGTTCCAGTTGTTCGCGTATCTGAGCGTTGATGCTCTGGCGAATGACGTGGGTCGGGGCGGCGATGCCGGTGGTTTCGCGTTGCTCAATGGGCCGGGCGTTCCAGGCTTTAAACGTTGCCTCGGCCAGAGCCTGATCTCATGCGCCGGGTTCAAGGTTTCCTGATTCAGTTTTGTGTGGTTTATCCGCTTCGATGATGTTGTCGCCGATGTTGGTAAACGCGGCCACGATGTTTCCGGCAATGGCGGCGTGAACGGCGGATTTAAGTTCCGGGTTCTTCTGGCGGACGATCTTGTCCACCTTCAGGGTTTTCATGCCATGGGCCTGAAGTTGGGCGAAGGGCTTGCCGACGTCGACAGCGTCCAACTGCTTAACGTCGCCGACCAGCACCAAGCGTGCCGGGCGGATGGTTTCGATTATGCGAAACAGATCACGCATTTGCGTGGTGCTGGCCAGCGAGCTTTCATCGACGACGATCAGCTTGTTTTTGAACTCATCACGGACATGGCGTTTGCCTTCATCGGTGCCGCGTCCGTGGGCGTATCCGTCATAGCGGCCGAGGAATTTTTGCAGGGTCTGTGAGGCAATGCCCGCTTCGAGTTGCAAGGTTTTGGCGGCGCTGGCCGAGGGGGCGAGGCCCATCAGTTGATATTTTTTCGTTTCGGCAAGCTTGCGGGCGGCGGAGAGCAGGGTGGTCTTGCCAACCCCGGCGTAGCCCTGAATCCCCATGATCCGATCACGACCCGAAAGCAAGGCCCGCACGGCGTTTTGCTGGCCTTCGTTGAGGAAGGTGTCCTTGAGGCCTTTGTTGATGTCGGAGAATTCCATGAACGGGCGCACGCTGTTTTGCGCGGCTTTCATGGAGGCGATGGTCTCGCGTTCGGTGGCGATGGCGTGCGTGGTGGTGACATATTTCCGCCCGACATGATCGCGGTGGCTTGAAGCAATGAGCCGCTTGTCGGAGGCGATGGCTTGATCGAGCGTCTTGGGACGAAAATGCCCGACGCCGTAGCCATTGGCCGTGGTTCGCAGGTTGGACAGGCTGAACACGCTGGCCCGTTCCGAGAGGTGGCGCACGGCGTAATCGACGGCCTCGGCGGCAAGGCGCGGTTCCTCGGTCTTGTCCGTCATGGCCGGTTGATCGGGAATGCGCGCAGCCAATCCCAGCCGCTCGCCGCGCTGCTTCCAGTCGCCATGCAGGGCATCGCGCTCAACCGTGACCTTGTGATCGCGGGTCATTAAAGTGGCGTTGGCGGCGGTCTTGGCGTTTTGATGCTCATAGCTTGCCAGAGCCTCGCGGATTTCCTGGGATCGTGAGGAAAACGCCGTCATCACCGACTTTGGAACACCTTTTAAATCGAACCGCCCATCCATGTGGGTGCGCTCGACCTCATAGCCCAGCTCGCGCACGTTCATGGCCAGTTCGGCCCGGTACAGCGCGCCCATCTCCATCTTGTGATGAAACAGGCTGGCTCCCTCGATAGAGCGCCATTTGCCATCTGATGGGCGCGCCATGTTGGCAACCACGGCGTGGGTGTGCAGGTGCGGGTCTTGGTTGCGGTTGACCTCGTGGCGAAACAGGGCGGCGACCATGTCGAGGTCGCGCTCCTTGAACTGGGTTTTGGACGCATTGTCCCAAACGCGGGTTTCCAATACCCGGCCTTCAACATGATCCAGCGTCGCTTTGACGGCCGCCTCATGGGCCGCGATCAGGCGCTCGTCCCCGGCAACCAATGCCATGATGGACACACTTTTGGGGGCGGAGAAGGTGAGGTCCACTCCGGCACGATGTTTCCATTGCCCATCCACGGTGCGGCCCAGACGCCGGCCATCCGGCGTGTTGCCGTCCAGCACATGCTGAAAAGCTTGCGGTGTGACAAACCCGTTTAGGCCAGCGGCCTCGGCTCCTTTGCCATGCCATTGGCTGGCAAGCTGGGCCTGTTCGTCCCCTTTGGCGTAATAGCCGTCGCAATCATAATAGGTCGACATGCCCTGCGGCGTTGATATGGCGTAGATGGAGAGCATCAGAAGATCAGCTCTTCATCAAGATCGGCGGCAGGCACAGGCTTATTCTTCGGTTTGGGTTTTGGCTTTGGTGCGCGCGGCGGTGTTTCGGCCCTTTTCACCTTGGTAATCTTTTGGGCGATCTCTTGCGGACGCTCGACAAAGGGCTTGGCGGTTTTGGGAGCCGTGTTGGGCTTGATGGTGAATTGGGTGATGGGAAACCCCTGGGGCAGGCGCAAGAAGCCGGTCAGATCGGGCAGGCTCATGATTTCGGTGGGTAGAACGATGGGGCGCAACTCGTTGCGCGCCGCCAGCGACACGCCATCGCGCATGTCGTGAGCACCGTAGGGCAGGGTTTCTTGAAGCTCGGTTTTCTCGGCGTTGCCCAGCGCCTGGCTGCACCAGTCGGCGGTTGATTTGTCGGGCGTTGAAAGTATCAGGCGGGTGCGCGCCAGGCCGGACAGGGTCTCGGCACCGTTGGGACCATAGATGTCGCGCATCGCCGACCAGACTTGCAGGCCCAGCACGAAACAGCCGCCGAACTGGCGGCTTTCGGCCATGCCGGGTTGCAGGCTGGGGATGTTGTAAAGCGAGGGTACCTCGTCAAGGATGATCCAGATTTTACGCTCCCGGCTTTGCTCCAGCGACAAAAGGCTGTTGACGGCGATCTCCAGCCAGCAGGTGGTTAAACCCTTGATGCTTTCGTGCATGTCGCTACGAGACGTCAGGAACATGAAGCCGTCGCGCGCATCATCCTCGATCCAGTTGCGAATGGAGAACGGTTCTGCCGTGGGATCGTCGGGCAGGTGTTCAAGGCATGACAGATAAGCGGTCATCACGGCGCGCACCGACAGCGCCGTTTTGGGGCTTTGCTCATCGATGATCGATTGGGCCGCAGTGTTTTTTAACAATGCCGCCATCTCGCTCAGGTCGATCTTGAGAAGTTGCGAGATCAGTCGTTCGTTGGTCGGCTTGCCCTCAATGCGCAAACCATCGGCGACCTTGTCGAACAGGATGCGGGCCGCCAGTATCCAGAAGGGATCGACCATGCCCTTTTGTTCGGGGATCAGGGCCTTGGCCATCATCTCAAAATCGGATGCCTTGCGGCCTTCACAATACACGCTCCACTGCGGTGTTCGGGCGTCGAACGGATTGCAGATCACGTCTTTTGCGGGATCGTAAAACTGCCCGACGAACCCGCCCATCTTGTCGTAGATAATCGCCCGATCGCCGTTCTTGCGGATCTGTTCGATCAACTCGGCAAACAGGGTGGTTTTGCCCGCGCCCGTGGTGCCGCAGATCATCGTGTGGGTGACCGGC
>JAESUA010000271.1 GCA_016763255.1 Magnetovibrio sp.
ATGTTGGGCCACACCTGGGCGAAGGCGTGCACTTGGTGCCGGCGCATCCGGTGGCGGGCACGGAGTATTCCGGCCCCGAAGCCGGCTTCGCAACGCTGTTCGATAAACGCTGGTGCATCATCACGCCGCCAGAAGGCACCGATCCCGACGCCGTCAACAAGGTCACACAACTTTGGCGTAAAGCCGGCTCCCGCGTCGAGATCATGGATGCCGAACACCATGACCAAGTGCTGGCCATCACCTCCCACCTGCCGCATCTGATCGCTTACTCCATTGTCGACACCGCCGATCAACTGGAAGACGAAACCAAAAAGGAAGTCATCACTTATTCCGCTTCCGGATTTCGCGATTTCACCCGCATTGCCGCTGGCGATCCGGTGATGTGGCGCGATGTTTTCCTCACCAACCGCGACGCGGTTCTGGAAGTCCTCGGCCGTTTCTCCGAAGACCTTACGGCCTTGCAACGCGCCATCCGCAAGGGTGACGGCGATATGTTGGAAAAAACATTTACCCGTGCCCGTGGCGTGCGTCGCTCCATCATCGATGCCAAGCAACATGTCCCTGATGTCAAACCCCCCGGCGTAAAACCCAGCGGCGTCAAATCCAGCGACGAAGATCAGTAAACCGGTTTGATCGCTTTGTAATCACGCGGCTGCGGTTGCGCTGCGGGCTCATTTTTGGGCGGGGCGCTCACGGCAGAAAATCCCCAGTTCATCTGCGGCATCTTCATCACCTTGAGCGGGCCAATGCTAAGTGTGCCGTCTTGAACCGTGATCGAGATATTGATGAACGGCACACCGCCGCCCTTGGGGCGTTTGCTCAGGGCCGACAGCGCCATGGTCGCAACCACCGCTTCGCTGGCCCGCATCACCCCCTTGGCGCGCAGGATTTCCATCACTTGAAACAGGCCTTCGATCTTGGCGGTAAATGCGCCTTGGGGCTGTAAATTTTGATCCAACGCGGCGGTTCCGGCCGCAGCCAGGGCTAACGGACCGCTGCGAAATTTCAAACGCTCGACATCCACCGCACCACCACTGTCGCGCCAAGCGGGCACGCGTTGACGGGCCGGGCCGGGCACCACGGATCCGGTGATACGCGCCACCAAATCGATGCTCTGCACCTGGTCGCCCAACGGTTGGGGGAGGCCGCCGGGTACGGTGATGCCGCTGCCTTGAACCTTCAGCCTGATCCCAGTGGCGCTGGCTTGGGCACCCGGGTCATGGCTGAATGATACATTCAGACGGTCCACCGCCAAAGGTGCACTGCCGTTGAACGTTAAGCCTCGTACCTTGAGCTCCAACCGTTCGGGCCGTATATCACCCAGGACCACATCCGCGCTCAAAACTTGTGCCGCACCGGCAAAACTCATGCGGCCGTCGCCCAATTCTAGTTTATGTTGGCCCGGTGCTTTCACATGCAGGGTCCACGGTCGCCATGGCCGGGCCATGACCTGCAAAACAACGCTTTGCCAACTGATGGTGTCGCCAAACGCCGGTCCCTCGAAACGCGGATTCTTGAGGGTCAATATGATGCGGGTGGGAAAACCCGACGTGCTCATGTCGGAAAAATCGACGATTGCACCCATTGTACGCTGTTTTTCGACCCAGCCCTTAACCTCGGCCTTGACCACGGCGGACATGGCATACCAAACAAACGACCACAGGCCGAACACCAACGCCGCGCTGGCGAGCATCACGATGAACGCCTGAAAGCGCTTCAATTGTTTAGGTTTTTGGTAGTTCAGCGCCGGGTGGCTGAAGTTTCCCAAATCCTGAGCACCTTGGGGGCGGCGTTGTTTTTTGTGAAATATACGCATCATCGACCTTATACCAAGCTGCATAAATTAATGCAGCTTGGCATTATATAACGTGCGTAGGTTACCGAACCATTGAGACGCGCCCAAGATCAAGTTAGCATGCTCCCATGATGAACACTGCGCACCCCCTCGATATCGGCCCGGATGACTTTTGGGTTTTTGCTTATGGCTCCTTGATGTGGAATCCGGGCTTTGACTATGAAGAGGTCAAACCCGGTATAATCGAGGATTTTCACCGCAGCCTGTGTGTACGCTCGACCATTTATCGCGGCACCCCGGAAAATCCCGGCCTGGTGCTGGGCATGGACCAAGGCGGGTCTTGCTGCGGGCGGGTGTTTCGCGTCGCCCCACAAAACGTCAACGATACCATCGCCTATCTTGATGAGCGCGAACAGGTCACAAAAGTCTATTGCCCGCATTTTTTCGACACCCTGCTGAACGATGGCCGCACGGTCAAAAGTTACACCTTCGTGGTGCGCCACGATCACGATCAATACGCTGGTCAACTGAGCATCGAAGAACAGGCCCGCCTAGTGGCGCAAGGCATCGGCAAAGCCGGCCCGGCGATGGAGTATCTCAAAAATACCATCGAACACATCGACGAGCTGGGCATCCACGACCAACAACTGCATGAGGTCTATGAGCTGGCGCAGAGTCTTATGGTCAAGGCGTAAGGTGGCAAGCCCCTCGTTCTCTTGACACCTGCAGTTTATCCATCCGGCCAAGTCACACCAAAATACCTTGGTGATGCCCCAGGCGGCGTTAGCATATGCTTTGCCGGGCCACATTTTTTGGCTACGCTTATGGCTTAAACCTTATCTTGGGGCAGATGATGAACCGTTGCACTTACGCCTTAAGCATTTTCATAGCCGTGTTGCTGACTTTTTTGCCTCGAGCTCATGCCCAAGAGCCGCCCTTTAACGACCGCTATATCGCGGGCAGCGAGGCTTATCGCCAAGGCGACTTTGAGGCAGCCGAAAAAAACTGGCGTGCGGCGGCCAATTACCGCCATCCGCAGGCAGCCTATAATCTCGCCTTGATGTATGAGTCCGGCACCGGGTTAAGCCGCGATGTCAAAAAGGCCGCTTATTATCATTACATCGGGGCCAAGGCCGGATCAGAAGAAGCGGCCTATCGCATGGGGTATTTGTTTGCCAAGCATGAGGTCGTGCGCGAACATTGGCTGGATCGCATCATCGCTCAGGTTCTCACCAACGCCGCCAAACGCGGCCAACCCCGGGCCATGCTGGCCTATGGCTTGGTGTTTGAAGCCAAGGCCAACGTCATTTTAAAAAACTGGCGCAACGATTATGCCCCGGCGCAATTGAAAGGCGCATGGGCGGGCTACATGATCGCCGCCGAGATGTGTGCCAAAGGGGCCCAACTGCGGGCCAAGAGCATTCAAGCCCGGCTGAGAACTTCACGTGATATGGACATCGCCGAAGGTCTGATGGCCCGTCTGAGGGCCGAAGTTTTGGGCTCTAAATGAGCAAGACCGAATGCCATTGCGCTCACCCTTACCCCAAAGCATGTTTTATTTGAATTTTTGTCCACACTGAATCCCCACTCGATTCCAAAGGCTTGTGCTCGCACCACTCGGATTTACTTCAAAAAGTTGCATTGAAGTTAAGTTTTTACGTTGACGCGTGTATTAGATTTATCTAAATAAGATGTAGCTAATTAATTCAGCATGGCCGTTAAGAGCCCCATAAAAACAAGATCCCCCATACAAGAGTCCAGACACACTTGGCAGACCCGATGATGGGCCGCCGGTTAAGATCAACACTGCAAAATATGAGGATCACGTCATGAAAAGCATCAAAAGCATCGCATTTGCCGGCGCCATCGCCGTCGCCGCCCTGTCCGCCACCTCCGCCCAGGCTTTCTGGGGCTGGAATAACGGCCAAGGCAATGGCTACAACAACGGCATGGGCAACGGAAATGGCATGGGTAATGGCATGGGCGACGGCTCATTCAACTTCTCTATGTCCGGCAAAGGCAACGGTTACGGCAATGGCAATGGTAACGGTTACAACGGTTATAACGGCCAAAATGGCTGGAATGCACGGAACGCATACGCCCCTTACGGCTACGCTCCGTATGGCTACCCTGCCCCCCAAGGTCAGGCTGTAGCCCCCCAAGCCGCACCGCGGGCTCCGCAGCAATTTGCCGCTCCGGGTTATGCGCCGTACGCACCGTACCCACAATTTCGCCCTTATGGCCCACAGGCTTTCCAAGCTCCGGTTCCGGCTCCGGCTATCAGCAAATAAATTGACAACCGTGCACCGGGTGGCATCCGCCGCCCGGTGCACACGTCACTTCTAGCTGCAATGTTCACTGTGCGAGCCGGCGTCACAGCCGGCTTGTTTTGCTTTTAAGGCGAGGCACCGATGAAAAAACACACCCTGACAAACATCAAAGGCATCGGCGAAACCGCCGCCGGACACTTGAACGCGGCAGGATTTTCTAGCGTCACGGATATTGCGAATACCAATTTGGCCAAGCTGCGCAGTGTACCCGGTTTCAGCGCAGCACGTGCCGGACGCACCATCGCCGCAGCCAAAGCCTTGGTTCAGGGCGCAACAGCAGAGCACCGAGCACCCAGTACGACTTCAAAATTATCCCAGGACACCGCAGCGCCAAATGCTGCCGTGGTGCCCGCAAAATCGGAGGTTAGTAATATGACGACCGACACACCCGAACAAACCAACACACCTAGCGATAAGCCTGAGACACCAAAGGTTGAAGCCGCCAAGCCCGAGCCCAAAGCCCCAACTAAATCCCCGGCCAAAACCGCCACACCCGCACAAGCAAAGACCAAGTCCGAAGTGAAAGCGGACGTCTTGGAAAAAGCCACCAAGTCCCCGGTGAAGACTGCGGCAAAATCCCCCACAAAAAAAGCTGAAGCCAAAAAGACTGAAACCAAAACAGCGGTGAAAAAGGTCGCACCAAAAGCTGAGACAAAAGCCGAGGCCAAACCGACTAAACCCACCGTAGCGAAAAAAGAAGTGGCCAAAAAACCGGCCAACACCAATACGCCCAAAATCTTCAAGGAGCCGGGCTACGCCGCTGCGGCCATCTTGATCGCACTGACCGGGTATGGTTTTGCGCAACAGTCCAGCGTGCAGGAATTTTTCGGCTTCGACAGCCTATCCAACACCACCAGTTCCACCACAGCACTGAGCACCCCAAGCACCGCACAGATGCCCAGGCTAGCAAAGTGGCCTCCACTCCGGCTGCCCCGTTCGAAAGCCTCACTCAGGCCCCGATTGCCCCGATCAACACGGCCCCTGCGGCTGCGTCCCCGGCTGCGACCCCGGCTGCGACCCCGGCTGCACCAGCTGTTGCTGCGGACAAAGCCACCACGCAAGCGACCGTGATGCCGCCACACCCGTATGGCCCCTACGGTCAAACCGGCGGCATGCAGCGCGGATATGGCAATGGCTCCGGTATGGGCAATGGCATGGGTAATGGTTCTGGAACGTTTGCCATGAATTTCGCCACCCGGGCCAACACCTGGACCAACACCAGGGCCTATGGCAATGGTGCGGCAAATGGCTACAACCGGTGGAATGGCTACAATCCCTACAACGGTGGCTACGCCCCATATGGCTACCCGGCCCCATACATCACCAGCGGCAACCCGTTGTTGCTGTATGGCTACGGCCAATACGGCTATACTCAGCCCGCCCCCTACGGTGTTGCCCCTGCACCGACCCAAGCTCCTAAACAATAGTCAAAGGGCAGCGGGTCACCCCAAAACGACGATCACGCGCGCCAACAATCACTGTTCAAACACCGCACGTCTTTCGGCATGCGGTGTTTTTTTATGGCCAGCGCAAACAAGCAAAACCCTGAACCATCCACCATAAAAAATTCATCTA
>JAESUA010000272.1 GCA_016763255.1 Magnetovibrio sp.
CAGCCCAAGCGGAGAAGACCGAATGACGTCCTTTGCACTCACGCGCAAGGTCATTCTTCCCGCCATTAAGCCGATGGCCAAAATGACAGTGTTCACCTTGGCCGTGGCAGGCTTGGCGTGGGGCATGCCTTTCGAGGCCTTCGCCCAAAGCCTAACCTTGGACTTAGGGCCGGAACAGAGCGCATCGACCACCGGACGCATCATCCAATTGGTTTTGCTGCTGACGGTGCTCAGTTTGGCGCCGTCGATCCTCATCATGATGACGTCTTTCACGCGCATCGTGATCGTCTTATCGTTCCTGCGCACCGCACTGGGTACCCAGCAAACCCCGCCCAACCAAGTTTTGATGTCGCTGGCGCTGTTTCTAACCCTGTTCATCATGATGCCGACCTTCCAGGCCACCTATGACGACGCGATACAGCCGCTTCTGGACGGCAACATCACCGAGTCCCAGGCTTTTACCCGCGCCATTGTGCCCTTTGAAACCTTCATGATGGGCCAGGTGCGCGAACAGGATTTGGGTTTGTTTGTCGATATGGCGGGCCTAACCGATGAGCAGGTTCAGCAAAACATGCCCCTGCGCGTCTTGATCCCCGCGTTCATGATTTCCGAACTGCGCCGCGCCTTTGAAATCGGCTTTTTGCTGTTCGTGCCGTTTCTCATCATCGACATGGTGGTCGCTTCGGTGTTGATGTCCATGGGCATGATGATGTTGCCCCCGATCATGATCGCACTGCCGTTTAAGATCATTTTCTTCGTCTTGGTGGACGGCTGGTACATGATTGTGGGCTCGCTGGTGCGCAGTTACGGCGGCATCTAGCCACCCCCTACAATATATATTCGCGCAAAAATGATAAAATATACGCAAGCAGTCCCTATATAAGTGTACAGCAACTGGCGGCAACAGAGCCCCGGCTGCGGTTTTCTCCACCAAGAGGAGGCTGTTATGTCGCTTAAAGTTAAAAAATCAGATCCCGCCCCAAAAGACAGTCCACAAACGCCCAAGCCGTCAGCGACGGGGCAGTCCGCGGCGGGGCAATCTACGGCTGAGCAATCCGCGGCTGAGCATCGCCGTCAACATCCGTTACTGGCGCTTCGTGAAGATGTCGATCATCTGTTCGAGAACTTTTTTTCCGGTTTTGCCTTAGGCCCATTTGGTGAATTTGGCCGCGGCGGCAAACATTCAGAACCGTTTCGCCGCATTGAAGACGCCTTTGCGGGCATCGGCTCAGGGCTGGGCACGGCTATGGGCAAACTGCACATCATAGCCGATATACACGAAACCGATGATAGCTACCGCATCGAAGCCGAATTACCCGGTTTCAGCGAAGACGCTATTGAGATCAGCGCCGCAGATGGCTTGTTGACGGTTCGCGGGCAAAAGAAAGACGCAAACAAACAAAATCGAAAAAATTATCATTTGAGCGAACGCCATTACGGTTCGGTGACACGCATTTTCCCCCTTCCCGACACGCTCGATGTGAGCAAATCCGTAGCCACTTACACAAATGGTGTGCTGATCGTCACGGTGCCAAAAAAAGTCATAAACAAAGCCAAGGCAAAAAAGATTCCCATCTCTGGCCCCTAATGCAGCTTGCTATAAACCGATCCGGTTCAATCAAAAGCCTGGCTCACGCCGAGCTTTATGTTGCTATCATTTGATTAAATCAAGAATGAATTGGGGCAATGCAAATGCCGCGCGGTGCATGTCCGGGGTATAATAACGCGTCGATATGTTCGCCGCCGCAAACCGAGTGCGCAGGGTTTCGACATCCACATTGCGCAAGTCGGCATCATCTGTGCCCCAACCCAAGGTCATGATCCCGCCGCAATACGTCGGCACCACGGTGGTGTAAAAGCCATTGTCCTTAAAGGATTGGCCCATGCGCCGGTAGGTGGTGCTCACTTCATCGCCCTGGAAAAACGGCACCCCGTTTTGCGTCACCAATACACCGCCATAGGTTAAGCAGCGATGGCAGCTGGCGTAAAAGCTTTCGCTGAACAAAACTTCGCCAGGTCCAATAGGATCGGTGGAATCGACAATGATCACGTCAAAGCGCTGGTCCGTCTCGGCAACGAATTTCACCCCATCGGCGATGATCAAATTGGTCCGTTCATCATCAAATGCGCCGTCGGACAGTTCGGGGAAGTACTGCGTGCACAAATCCACCACCGTGCGGTCAATTTCGACCATGGTGGCGTGCTTGATGGCTTGATGGCGCAACACTTCGCGCAAAATTCCGCCGTCACCGCCGCCGATGATCAACACCTTTACGGCATCCCCTTTGGCCAGTATAGGCACATGGGTCATCATTTCGTGGTAGGCGTATTCATCACGGGTGGTGACCTGGATGATGTTATCCAACGCCATCACTCGACCGAATGTTGGCGTATCAAAAATCACCAAGTCCTGGTGTTCGGTTTTTTCTTGAAAGATAATTTCTTTGACTTCGAAGCTTTGAGCATAGCCGCGATGAAGAACTTCTTCGTAGCGCTTCATTTGATCACACCACGTTTGTGCTCGCTGACATCCATCTCTTGTGGCTGGAAAGCCTTTTTAAGGCGCGGCAACGCATCGTGGGGATTGCACTCACCACACATGAAAATATCGATGGCGGCATAGGATTTTTCCGGCCATGTGTGAATGGAGATATGACTTTCCGCCAACACCACCACCCCCGATACCCCGCTGTAAGGGGAAAAATGATGGAAATGGCGGTGAAGGATCGTCGCCCCGGCATCCAACGCGCTGTTGCACAATGCCTCTTCAATCACTTTGGGGTCATCGAGATTACTCGCCCCCCACAACTCAACCAGCACATGGTTGCCCGCATAACGAACGCCATCACGCTCGATAAAATAATCTTTGGTATTGTCCACGATTGGGTAGAGTGACTGAGGCTGCGTTTCGCCATCCTCGTCCCGGTTCATGTCCAATTGTGTCAGCGCGGTGCTATCCATCAGCACACTCCCAAACGAAAGTTATTTTACCTTATTCAGGCGATGCAAGGGGTGCAAAGCGCGCTGAATACGACAATGCGACAAGGTGATCAAGAACAATCGTATCAAAGAGAGCGATTGCCCATCCTTTTTAGCTTTAACAAGCCATCAATAGAGTGAGCTCAACTGGCCATCGGCGACACGTTGTCGATAAACTTCCATAAATCCACCAAAGTCCTCGACCGTTTTAACAATGGGGGATAACCCCCGAAAATTCACCAAGCCCGTTTCCGGGGGTTCTGCAATCAAACGAAACGCATCGGCGTAACTCGATTTAGCCATGGCCGCGCCATAATTTTCCAAAATGCGTGAGATCGCCACTTCGTTACCGGCAAGGGTTTGGGCGATGGCCAACGACAACACCACCGCAGCCTGGGTATCATCCATCAGTTTGCGTGGTTTGACGCCAAAATCACGAACCAGTTTGGTGAGCGATTTAGAGGCATCTTTCCAATTGCCCGCCCGCCAATATATGCTCGAACGGAGCAATTCGGCTTCTTTGCTGACTTGCGCCAACAATAAATCCAAGGCCACTTGGGGTTCTTCCAAACCGACATGAGCCTGGGCACGCAACAATCTACGCTCTAATTTCAACTCATCGCTGTACCCACCCCCCCGGGTATTGTTGAGGCCAACGATGGCGCGATCATATTTACGATCAAACAGGTAAATCAGGGCCATGCGCGCCCCGACGCGGCCCTTTTCGTCCCCCTTCAAACGGAACTCAATTTGAGATTCTAACAAAGCGGCGGCGCGATCCAATAAATCCACCCCGACAAGGCGATCGGCCAAACGGCGGATCATTTCATCGCCCAGCGCACCCGGCGGGGTCAGTTCACGAAATTCATCATAAAGCGCAATGGCGGTCACCGCCGGCAAGACGTCCGCACCATCATCCAAATAAAGCATTTTGAACGTATCGCTCATCTTCTTGGTGATCTGGTTGGCACCGTCATGATCGGGGAAGTATGTAGCCGCCTGACGCAATGTGCGCAGGCCATTACGGTATTTTTGCTGATCCAGGTAAAGCGAGCCCAAACGACGCAGCAAATTAAATTCAAAGTTATCGCCACGCCATACAAAACGCAGCTTTTCAAATTGTTCGATGGCATCGGTGGGCGTGAACAGGTCCTGTTGCAACAGCAATTCGGTACGGGCCATGGCGGCCTTAGCCCGCGATGGCCGGTGGCGACCATCCATAACGCGTTCCCAGTCGGCAATCGCACCATCCGGATCGCCGCTCAGTTCCTTGAGTTTCCCCGCCACAAAATCAATCTGGTCTTTTTGTGCCCGGGTGGGATTGTCGACGGACAAAACTTCCAGATATTGCCCAGCCTGTTTGACATCGCCCAGTTCAACTGCGGCCGCGGCAACCAACGTCGCCATCGGCATTTTGATGGCCTTGGGGTAGGGTTGAGTGATGGCACCGGTCTGACGCAGCTCGTAAGCTACATCCTCCATATTACCTTGCGCGGCCCCCACGGCGGCACGCCAGAACGTGGCTTCGTCATAGGCATCGAGGCTTTTATGAGCCAGTTCACGCTTGGCGTCTTTGAGACGCCCCATCAACCAACTTGCAGCCCCCCGCATCAAGCGATATTCAGGAGTGCTTTTAAACGTCGGATCAAACCGCACCATGACATCCAGAACCCCCAAGGTTTCCGGCATGAAACCGTTGGCAAAAAAGAAATTCGCCAATTCGCGTTGCGCCTTTTTCTTTTCTCGCGTGTTCTTGGCAAAGGCCACGTCACGTTGCAGGTCCTGTTTGATATCGGTAAACGCCAGCAAGTCGGGCCGCTTCCATTTTTCCAAATTGAGGACGCGCGTCAATGGTCGGAGCGAATTCATCCCCGCGCTGGACGCCAATTGCTGCTGGAGTTCGACGTTGGCTTTTTGTTCAGCACTGACGTTTGAGATGTACAGCGTACCGGTGCTGGTGACTTCGACGCCCTGACGCAAGGGCCTTATCCGCAGATCGTCGGATAAGGGCTTAATCACCAAGCCTTGTTTGGACGGCAATATGCGCAATTGTGGGTAGGACCATTCACGTGACATGCCGTGTCCCAGTGGAATCACCGGCACAGCAATCAAATTGTCGCCCACATCAGGATCGCGAAAAGCAATAACGTTGCCCGGTTCAGGGACCGAGACGAACAGCCGCGCGCCCAATGGCGAATCCGGTTGGGCATCAACCTGCAACGGGGCACTGGGGATCAGGGGTTGGGGCATAAATTCCAGCAACCATGCCAATCCAGCGCGCTTGACCGCCGGGTTCACACTTTCCGGCGTGGTCATGCGCAGCACCGCACCATTGCGTGAGGGCACCTGTTCCACCGCCGTGATCAGACCTGCACCATCTTTGAGCAAGGCTTCTGTATCAATATCGGCACGCTTATCAAACACCACCCAGAGATTTTCTCCG
>JAESUA010000273.1 GCA_016763255.1 Magnetovibrio sp.
TGAATGAGGTATCACCAGAATTCACAGCCCTAGTATTAAGTAAACTGTCACGTAATTCCCACCGTAATTCACCGTAATTCCCGTCACCGTAATTCACCGTAATTCCCACCGTATTTCCCACCGTAATTCCGGGTTGATAATTTGAGTGTGGTGTTCCCAGAATTCGCCAATGTGTGGTTGTTGCGGGGGGAAGGGGCGCGATGGGCTGAACTTGCGTCGTTTGTTAGTGAATAAAATGCACCCCCAGCTTATGGTGTGGTCTCACGTCAACACTAATAAGTAAGTATGGCCTGTGGTCATATATTATATTTATGTATTCTCAGGAGGTGCTATTTTTATGAAATCATATACAACATCAGCGGTTTTCGGCATTGCTCGAGACATTCCCGTTAATTATGTAACTCGAGATAATGTGGATGGCGCACTCGTCAACAATCTTACGCGTGATAAACATGTCGTTATTTATGGCAGCTCCAAGCAAGGTAAAACATGTCTAAGAAAACATTGCCTTCAAGAGGAGGATTATATCACTGTAACGTGCAGCAACCGTTGGGATCTAGGTGACCTTCATTCGTCTATCCTCAAAATGGCTGGATATGAATTAGAGCTACAGAAAACGAAAACGGTATCTGGAAAGCAAAAAGTTTCCGCTAAGTTTGGAGTAAGTATTAAAGCTCCGGGCATTGGTGAAATTGGTGGTGAACTTGGCTCCGTAAATGATGATGGTAAGTCATCAACAGTTACCTCTTCGAATCTAGAGTTAGATGTATATGATGCAAATGATATAATTAACGCTCTTAAGGTGATTGAATTTGTACAATATATTGTACTAGAGGATTTTCACTATCTGCCAAATGATGTTCAAAAAGACTTTGCCATTGCTTTGAAGGCCTTCCATGAATCTTCGGAGCTATGTTTCATCATTGTGGGTGTCTGGCTTGAGGAAAACAGGTTAATTCAATTTAATGGTGATTTAACTGGGCGGGTAATCGCAATTAATGCTGATAAGTGGTCCGATGAAGATCTTCGTGAAGTTGTTGGAAATGGTGAGAAACTATTAAACGTCACCTTTGATGGTGCATTCATAAAGGACCTTATATCAGGTTCATTTGAAAGCGTAGCAATCGTTCAGGAAGCCTGCCACAACGCGTGTATTCGCCATGATATAAACCATACTCAGAAGACACTAACTAAAGTTGGCAACGGATTAGATGCAAGGACGTTGATACAAGAAGTAGTTAATGCGCAATCTGGGAGATATTTCGGGTTTATCACTCATTTTGCCAGCGGATTTCAAGAAACACGGCTAGAAATGCATAATTGGATATTATATCCAGTACTCATCGCCACCCCCCAAGAATTAGAGGAAGGGCTCAGGCTTACTAGTCTCAATAAAACGATTAAGGACAAGCACCCTGGCGATAAGTGGAATCCTGGTAATTTGACACAGGCCTTGCAATCTACAGCTTCTCTTCAAGTTAAGAAGGGTACCGTTCCAATTATACTTGATTATGATCAAACTAAAACAAACCTTAACGTTGTTGACCGTGGGTTTCTGATTTGGCTTGAATACCAAGAGCGTGAGGAGTTGCTCAGCCAGAACGAGTTGCCCATCCAATAGCATAAGGTTTTTAGGGCATTGAGAATTGTGAATTCCGAGGGTACCTTAACTTATTCATGATGGAATACCGTCAAGACGTGGATGCCCGGGGCAGGTCCGGGCATGATTGAGTATGGGGCGTGGCTATCTAAGGGGCGGTTACGCCGTGGCTCCCAGCCTTGATAGACCTTGCATCAATGTTATCACATATGTAATACTTTGGTGGTGTAAGAGCTAAGGATAGGGCCGATGACAGTTTTGAAGTTGAAAGCGGTGGGCAATTCCACTGGGGTGATTTTGCCTAAGGATATACTGGCGAAGCTGGGTGTTGAGCGGGGCGATGAGTTGTTTGTGGTCGAGGGACCTGACGGCATTACGCTGAGTCCTTATGATCCTGAATTTGAACGGCAAATGGACGGCGCACGCAAGATCATGAAAAAACGCCGCAATGTTTTGCGCGCGTTGGCCCAATGAGTTGTCCAAGTGAGGCTGATTAGATGAATTTGAGCTGAGCCATGGCCTGGGTTTGGATCGATCCGCACGTGGTGCGCGCCGTGCATCTCGAACAAATTGCCGAACACGGTGGCGCGCCCGGTGTCAGAGACGAAGGTTTGTTGGCCTCCGCGCTCAGCCGTCCCCGCAATCAGGCCGCGTATGCAAAATCGGACGTCGCCGCATTGGCTGCCGCGTATGGATATGGCCTTGCGCGTAATCATCCTTTTGTCCCCATTGACGACGGAAACAAGCGCACCTGCTTGGTGGCGATGGAACTGTTTTTGGCGCTCAACGGCTTTGAGCTGCGCGCCGATGATGTGACGTGCGTGCAAACCATAATGAGCCTCGCCGATGGAAGCTTGTCCGAAGCCGAATTGGCCGCATGGCTCAGGCAAAACATAAGTGCCTGAACAAAAACGGCGAAGCCTTGAGGCTCCGCCGTTTGTTGTTTTAGCCGATCTGAAAAACTTAAAGTCCGAGCGCTTATTTGGCCATGGCTTTGAGTTTGTCTGCGGGGATGATGTTTTGGTGTAGGGCGGCGTCTTTTTTGCTGTCCAGGCCCATGGCGACGGCGAGCAATTGGGTGTGGAACACCACCGGGATGTTAAAATCCGTGCCGTATTTTTTGTTGATCGCGTCTTGATACATTTCGACGTTGGTTTGGCAAAGCGGGCACGGCGTGGCGATCACGTCGGCTTGTTTTTCTTTGGCCTCACTCAAAATCTTATGCATCAAATGCAGGGTCTGTTCGGGCTTCATCACCGCGACCGAACCGCCGCAGCACGAGGTGGCGTTTTCAAAATCCACCGCCTCGGCGCCGGATGCCTTGATGAAGTCATCGAGGAAGCTGGGGTGGTCGTATTCGGAATAATCGCCACCGCGCTCGGTGCCCGCGAACGGACGCACGGTTTGACAGCCGATGTAGCCCGCGACCTTGAGACCTTCGAGCGGATTGGACACCTGTGCTTTGATGGCGTCCATGCCGACATCGTTAACCAGCACTTCGCAGGCATGGCGCACATGCAACGAGCCATCGTAAGATTTGCCCGCCGCAGCCAAGGCTTCGTTGAGGTCGGCCCGAGATTGTTCGTTGTCGCGGATTTCTTCGTTGGTGGCGTGGGTGTTGAGGTAACACGCCGCGCACGCGGTCATCACGTCTTGGTCGCCTTGCTCTTTGGCCTGGGCCAAATTGCGTGCTGACAAAGCCGCGGTGGGCAAATGGCCGGCGGCCAAGTCACCCACGGATGCGCCGCAACAGTTCCAATCGGAAATGTCTTCGAGCTCAAAGCCCAATTTGGCCATCACCGCACGGGTTGAAGTGTCGAGATGGACGCCGCTGCCCTCAGAAGAACAACCGGGATAGAAGGTAAATTTCTTGCCCATGATTTATGCTCCCCCTTCATGGCGTGCTTGAATTTCGACCGCCTTCTCTAAGATCGCTTTGAGCTCGCCACGGTTTTTGGTCTTGTGTGGCATGCCGATGTGCATGCGCTTGGTTTTCAACATGCCCAGCGCAATCTTCAAGTTGGCGAGGCTCTTTTTGATGCCTTCGACAAAGCCTGCGGAGAAGAAGTACAAGGTCGGGACAAGACGTTCATCGGTCTTGCCAAATGTGGTCACCGACCACCAAAACGCATCGGCGAAGCGGGCATTGGCGACGTCTTTTTTGTCTTGGTAGCCTTCTTGAATGGCGAGGCGGCCAAGGCCGTGCAGGATGTATTTGACCGGCACTTCACGCGGGCAGCGCACCACGCAGTTGTAACAACTGACGCACTGGAAGAAGGAATTGGATTTCAGCACCGCTTCCTTCATGCCCGCGCGCACCATCATAAAGATTTTGCGCGGGCCCAGGTCCATCTGATCGCTGAGCGGGCATGAGCCGGAGCACACCCCGCACTGCATGCACATGTTCATGCGATCGCCGCCGTCGATGTTGTCGCGCACCCAGCGGGCGAACGACAAGTCGTATTTTTTGGTGGGAGTCGGAGAAACTGCATTCATGACCTAAAACCCCTTAAACGGATTGAGACCGATGACATCGATGTTGGCGACAAAATCGTCGATCAGCTTGCCGACCTTGGCCGAGTCTGAGATCGCGACTTCCATGGTCTGAACCCGTTCGGGTTCCAACATCATGGAGCTCAATGTTTCTTCGATTTTGCCCATGCGTTCTTTGGCCAGGGCCGAACCCTTGATGAAGTGACACTGGTAATCATCGCCGGACTTGCAGCCCATCAAGGTCACCCCGTCATAGCCCTTCGACAGACCTTCGGAGACGTTCAGCAAGCTGACCGAACCCAAGCAGCGCACCGGAATGATGCGCACCATGGCCGAGAAGGTGTGGCGGTTGATGCCCGCCATATCCAGCGCCGGGTAAGCATCGTTTTCGCATGCCAAAAGCAAGATGCGGGGCTTTTCCTCAAACTCGTCGGGAATTTCGCAGGCTGAGGCCATCTGGTTGATCATGTCAACGGAATAGTTGTCGAACGAGATGGTGCGCACTGGACAAGCGCCCATGCAGGTGCCGCAACGACGGCAACGCGATGGGTTCAAGATCGGATAACCGTCTTCTTGTTCGTCGATGGCGCCGAACGGGCATTCCACCGTGCAACGACGACATTTGTGCACTGATCCAAGCCGAATTTCGGATACGACAGATCGCCGACCCGCGGGTGAACCGCCCGGCCTTCGCGCACGTTGTTGACCGCCTGAATGACCTTCAACACCGCCCCGCCGGCATCCAATTGGGCCTCACCCATGTCCATGGGACGGCGCACCGGACCGGCGGTGTAGATGCCGGTACGACGGGTTTCGTAGGGGAAGCAGATGTAGTGGCTGTCGGAAAATCCATCGGCCAACATCGGGATGTGCGGCCCTTGGCGATATTGCAGGTTGAGGATCGACGCCCCTTGCGGCACTTCGCTTTCTGGGCGTTCAATCGGTGCCGGGGCTTGGACGCCTTCCTTATAACCCGCGACTTCGATCGGGCTATTGGGGTTGATGTCGTCCTTGGAATAGATCGCCTGTTCGGCGGAGATTTCCGTGGTCGGCAGATCGACGTTGGTGGAGTTTGGCACCATGCCGGTGGCCAGCACCACCATGTCCAAACCTTCCATGGGAATGTCGTCGCCGATCAATTCGTCATGATAGGTGACGGTGAGGTCAGCGCCCACGCCGCTCACCTTGCCCTTGACGAAGATGACGCCTTTTTCCTGCGCCGAACGGTAGAACTCTTCCGCCGTGCCGGGGGTGCGCAACTCGTCAAAGATGACGTAGCACATGACGTCCGGGTCGGCTTCGATCAGCTGCATGGCGTGCTTGATGGACTGCGAACAACACACCGAAGAACAATACGGCAGGTGGGCCGGATCGCGAGACCCCGCGCACTGCACAAAGGCCACGGTCTTGGGCGCTTTGCCATCGGATTTGCGGGTCACCGGGCCTTGAGCAAACATGCCTTCCAGCTCGACATTGGTGACCACGTCGGGCGATGCGCCGTAACCGAGATGCCCCAGCTTGGTGGCATCGTAAGGCCGCCAGCCGGTGGCGACGACGATGCCGCCGACCAGATCTTGGGTCTCGGTGCCGCCTTGGCTGAACTTGATGGTGAACTGTCCCGGCATGCCGGATGTTTCCGCGACAACGGTGTTGAGCATCACGGTGATGTTGGCGTCGCCGTTGACCTGTTCGATCAGCGCCGGAACCGGGTTGTCTTGAGGTTCGCGGTAAGGCGCGTCGTCGGGATTGACCTTGGACCAATTGGCGATCATGCCGCCAAGCTTGTCGGAGCGTTCGACCAAAATCGACTTGGCACCGGCTTTGGAGGCTTCGATCGCCGCGCTCATGCCGACAAAACCGCCGCCGACCACCAAGACGATTTCGGAAAATTCGCCTTCGGCACCCGATGTCGGCAAATTGGTCAAAGCCGCCTGGGTGATGCCCATGCGAACCTGATCGTCGGCCATCATCTGGGTGTCTTCTACGCCCGGAGGCTGACACCAGACCACTTGTTCGCGCAGGTTTGTGCGGATCACGTTGATGCCGTCAAACTGGAACTTTTCGGTCATCACGCGTTGTGAACAGGCCGCGATCACGGCTGAATTGATGGCGTTATCCGCCATGTCGGCTTTGAGCAATTCGAGGCCCGCTGCGGAACAAAATGCGTTGTGTTGAATGCAGGTGGCGGCTTTCATTTCGCCGGTGGCGAGGCCTGCGGTGGCATCCATATCAATGGAGTCACCAATGCCGCAACCGCTGCACAGGTAAACGCCGATTTTTTTTTCTTCGTCAGACATTCTTTAATTTCTCCCCCGGCCTTAAGAGTTGGAGCGCACGGCTTGGATAGCCTTGAGCGCCGCAGCTGTTGCCGATTGAACCGACATGGACACGTCCAGCGGGCCTGAGGCCACACCGGCTGAGATTTGGCCGTCCACTTCGCCCGCCTTGGGCACCAAGAAGCCATACTCGTCTTCTTCTATTTCCACCGGCGGCTTGCCGCAAACGGTCGAAGGCTCCATGCCGGTGGCCAGCACCACCAGATCGTAAGGCGTGGCGTAGACATCACGGCTGATGGTGTCTTCGCCACAGATCACGGGGTTGCCGTTTTCATCGGCTTCGATGCGTGCCGGTTTGGATTTGATGAAGTTGACCTGAGGGTCGTTCTTAAGCTTCACGTAAAAGCTTTCGAGCTTATCGTGGGCGCGGATGTCGATGTAATAGATATCGACTTCGGCGTCGGCGTACTGTTCACGAATATAAGCCGCGTGCTTGAGCGAGCCGAGACAACAGATGCGCGAGCAATAGGGCAGGTGATTGTAATCACGCGACCCAGCGCATTGCACCAAGGCAATCTTTTTGGGTTCTTCGCCGTTGGAAGGCCGCAAGATTTTGCCCTTGGTGGGGCCGTCGTGAGACGCCAGGCGTTCCATTTCAACATTGTTGATCACATCGGCCATTTCATAGCCGTACATGGTCAGTTTGTTGGCGTCGTAGGGCTGCCAGCCGGTGGCCCAGATGATCGCGCCAATGTTGAGATCAAAGGTCTCACCGGCATCATCAAGATCAATGGCGTCATATTTGCACGCCGCTTTGATGGCCTCGCCATCGGCTTTGATGGCCTCGGGCGCAATCACGTAGCGCATCGGAAAGGCGTGTTCATGGGGCAGGTAAGCGCCCTTGAGCGTATCCAGACCGTAGTTGAAATCGTTGGAAATTTCGATCGAGGTGGCTTTGGTGCATTCCCCGCAAGCGGTGCAGTTGGCGTTGACGAAGCGCGGTGCGCGTTTGACGCTGACCGTGAAGTTACCCTTTTCGCCGCTTACGGCCGCGACCGTCGACATGGTCATGACGTTGATGCGGGGGGTCTTCTTGATGCGCTGGTAGTTGATTTCCAGACCGCAGGTCGGATGGCATAGTTTTGGAAAATAACGGTTCAGCTTGGTCACACGACCGCCCAGGCTCGGTTCTTTTTCGAGCAGGACAACTTCGTAGCCAGTTTCCGCAGCTTCAACAGCTGCTGTGATTCCGGCAATGCCACCGCCAACCACGAGAATGGTTTGGCTCTCAACTCCCATACTTGGTCTCCCTTATGCGTGCCCGTTCGATTGAAACGATAGGGCCTTTTGATGCTCTTGATGGGAGCAGGCTTCCCCGCCTGATCCCATGGTGAGTCATTGTGAATTTTGCAGCACCATAACCCATATGCGTATGCTGTTATATTCACTTTTTATAATTTTCGATGGTAAAATTCGCAAATGTTTTGCTAAAAAGTGTTTAGACGCAATTTTGTGGCTTGGAACCAATCTAGAGTAGAGGGGGATGGGGTGTGTCACACGCATACGCGCAATTGGCATGTTCTCATGCCCAACACACACAAATCATTGCTGTTTTTGCGGCCATGCTGAGCATGCCGTACAATCGTTTGCGCCTTTATTTGCGTTTAATAAATGTACTATAATAATATACTTCAAAAAAGTTGCGTAATTTGATAAAAGGCGCGTGACACACAATCAGGTCGGAACCATTCGGGCCTGAAACCGAGATTGAAGGAAAAAAAATGTCTCATTTGGTTGAGCCCCATGGGGGGGAAGGTCTGAAGCCGCTGTTGGCACCTGAAACCGAACGCGCTGCCGAAATCGCGCGCGCCAAGAACCTGAAACAGGTTCCGATGTCGAGCAAAGAAACCTCCGATGTCTTGATGCTGTCCATGGGGGCGTATACGCCGCTTGATGGTTTCATGAACCGTGCCGATTGGCAGGGTGTTTGCGCCGACATGAAATTGGCCAGCGGACTGTTCTGGCCAATTCCCGTCACCATGACCGCGGACCAAGCTTTGGCCGATTCCATTGGCGATGGCGAAGAAGTGGCCTTGGTCGACGAAGACGGCAACATCATGGCGATTATGACCGTCACCGAAAAATTCGCGATGAGTGATGAAGACAATGCGTTTGAAGCGCAACATGTCTACACCACCACGGATGTCGAACATCCCGGCGTGCAAAAGGTCAACGAGCAAAAAGCGGTTGCCTTGTCGGGTCCGGTTTTGGTGATTGATGAA
>JAESUA010000274.1 GCA_016763255.1 Magnetovibrio sp.
ATGAACGATTACGATAAGGTCGTGGGCAAGGCTCCGGCCAGTGCAGCGGCTGAATAATCCGCCTCACACGCCCATCGCTTGACCATTTTACCATGCAATTTGAATGGCTTAAAGGCCGGGAAAACCCGGCCTTTAAGTATACATACTAAAGGAGTAGTTTTGGGTTGGAAATTCTCTAGAAAAGTTTAGGATCACTTCACTTCAAGGGCACATAAACAGGCACCAACACGTGTATGGGGGGGGCACAATGCTTCTGCAAACGAAGAAAATTGCAGCCATCATCGACCTCATCAGTGAGAACGGTGAAGCGCGCGCAATCGCCCGCTGGAAGACCATTTTAGCAGACAGCAAAAAATGTGATGTCTGCTTTTATCTGCCATTGGCCGAAACTGTGCGGTGTGGGTCTTGCCTGGAAGGGCATCTGACACAGTCAGTGATGTCGTACACCTATCCCAAAATCAACCAAGACGCCTTAGAACGGGCGGAACGCGCCGTCAAAGCCTGGGTCAAGGCGCACCGCACCGCTTAACTACATCCCTCCTCCGGGCGTATCAATGTGATACTCACTCAACTTACCGGTTAAAAACTCCAAGGCATCGTCAACACTATCGGAACAGTGAAACAGCTCCAGATCGCTGGGCGATATGGTGCCGTATTTGACCATGGCATCGAGGTTCAAAATCTCATTCCAGTATTCGGTGCCGTACAGAACCACCGGCATCGCCTTGCCCATCTTGCGGGTTGAAACCAACGTCATCAGTTCGAAAAACTCATCCAAGGTTCCATACCCACCGGGAAACACGATCATCGCCTTAGCCAGATAGGAAAACCAGAATTTACGCATGAAGAAATAATGAAAATCAAATGCCAACTCGCGCGTGATATAGGGGTTTTCATGCTGTTCAAACGGCAAGGAAATATTCAGGCCGATGTTATGGCCCTTAGCATCCGCGGCACCACGATTGGCGGCCTCCATAATGCCGGGGCCGCCACCGGTGCACATCACAAAGCGCTTTGAGCGTTCCCTTCAGCCCCTTGGACCATTCGGTCAAACGCCTCGACAGCTCGCGAGCTTCTTCGTAGTAGCGCGACATGGCGAGGTTTTGTTCGGCACGGCCAACATCACCACCATGTTTTTTGGCAGATGCCAGCTCTTGTTCGGCCACCTCTCGCGACAAGATGCGCGCGGATCCAAAAAACACGATGGTATCTGAAACATTGAAACGTTCGAAGCGGTCTTCGGGTTCCAGGAACTCCGCTAAGATCCGCATGGGCCGCCCGGCGCGGCTTTGCATGAAGTCCATATCCTTGTAGGCCTTCACCGGCTTGTCCGCATCTTCGTCCCTGTCATGTTCATCATGTTTGCGCGTCATGGCCTGTCCTCCTTAGCTAAGTCCTTATCGGTTCGATACTTTCACGTATGCTTCCCCCATGGCAAGGGCCAACCAAAAGGGCTGCTAAGGCGTGATCACGAAATCGTGAAGTGTGCCACAACCCCTGCGTGCCAATCTGTAGAAGAACGGCCCTGACGGGGCGTCAGGCGATATTTTACCCATAGAACTTAAACAACAAGATCATACTTTGGAGGAGTAAATGTTTAGCAAAATTATTGCAGGGCTCAGTATGTGCGCCCTAGCCCTTATGTTGACGGCGACACCGGTAAAAGCCGCCTCTCATGAAATGACCGCACCGTTCGGAAATGCCGATGATCTCAAAGATGCGCAAATGTTGTGGTTTGCCCTCAATAAATACCGGCTTGTGGGCCCCAACTCATTGCTCTCGACCCCCTATGAAGGGATCGAGCCTCACGGTTTTGTACTCGAAACCATTCAAGATACCATCGTTGTGGATGGCAATGACCGCATCGTCATCGTCAAACGTAACTATGGGCCCGAAGGTGTTGAAGTCAGCGCGGTTGCCGATGATCCATGGAGTTTTTTGAAGGCCTACACCGTCATGGTCAAGCGCGAAAAAGGCTATGACAGCGAAAACCAGGACTGGTTTTACGTTAAATATATGGTCGATGGCACGGTGCTGAAAAACCCCAAAGGCATGTCATTGGCCGGACGTGTGGGCAAAGGTGGCGATGCCGGGTGCCTGCCATGTCATAAAAATGCCGATGGCGACGACTTCGTCTACAACCACAATCGCTTCTCCAAGGAGATGATGAAGTAGGACAAAATAAATAAATTTAAGGGCGCTCAGGGACAAAACCCTGAGGCCAAGAGGCGGGCGGCAGAAAAGCCGTCCGTTTCCGTTTGTCCATCAGCCGCCGACAAACGTTTGCAGACTGAGCAGATCGCTGACGGTCTTAGTCCCTTGCGGAAAAACATCTTCATGATGCGGTGCGACCCGGCCCAAAAAGGCGAGGCTGGTATCACGTGCGGCGTCATAGTCCGTCATCGCGTCCCCGACAAACAAAACCCGTTTTTTATCCACTCCGGTGCGCGCAACGATGTCCTCAATAATTTGAGGTTTAAGGCGCGGTGAACCATGCACCTCCTCAAAATAACCGGACCATCCACGTGCCGCAACGATACGGCACAACTCATCTTGCGGCGTCCCGGATATAACATAGAGCTTTAACTGGCCCTGCGTTGCATCCAAAAAATCAACCGCACCAGACACAGCCGGGGCGCTGACAACTTTGTTTTCCACAAGCTCGCTGTAGCGCTTCGTCCACACCGCCAAGGCCTCAGGCGAGAGTTTTTCGCCAAGGTACTCTTGATGATAAAGCTCGATTTTGTGCACCCGGGAAATGCCCGCGTGATGTTCGTGATGGGCAACGCAGCGCGCCACAACATCCTCACCAAATTCGCCGTACAGTTCGCGAAAAGCATCCGTCTTGATGTCGGCGCTTTCCGCCAAAACACCGTCAAAATCGAAAAATATTGCATCGAAACGAATGGCTCTTCTCCCTCAGCTAAGTTTAAGTCTGATCCCAACGTTTGGTGGCGTCGTCATCTGACGTTTTGGCTTCGACCCAATGATCACCGGAAGCCGCACTTTCTTTTTTCCAAAACGGCGCCTCGGTTTTCAGCCAATCGATCAAAAAATGGCAGGCCTCGAATGCAGCTTCGCGGTGCGCCGAGGCGGCAGCCACGAATACAATGCGCTCACCCGCCTCCAAGCGGCCATAGCGATGGATGATCAAGGTGGCATCCAGCGGCCAACGGTCTTGGGCTTGTTTTTCAATCGCTTCGAGCTGTTTTTCCGTCATCCCCGGATAGTGTTCTAGGGTCATGGCGGACACCTGCTCGCCCCCGGCGAAGTCGCGCACCAGACCGACAAACGAGCACACCCCACCGATGGCGAGATTACCTTCACTCAATTTTTGAAGTTCCACGCCGGGGTCGAAATCTTCTTCCTGGACACGGATCATGGCAACCTCAACCGCCCGTTACGGGTGGGAAAAAGGCGACCTCATCACCATCGCTGACGGTATGATCGGTGGCAACATGTTCTTGATTGACGGCAATGCGCACCACGGATTCATCGCAAAAAGCATCGGCGAACCCATCGCTGCGACCTCTCAGCCAAGCCATCAATCCAGCCACATCATTGACCCCATCGGGCAAGTCGATGTCTTCTTCGGACACGCCGGTTTTATCTTTAAGCCACGCGAAATACAGAACCTTCAAGATGTCATCTCCACAAAAGGCAGGAAGTTTACGAGATCCCCCTCGTTCACACGTTTCAAGTCTTCGGGCAATTCCACCAAGCCATCGCTGGCCACCATCGAGGTCAAAATACCGGACCCCTGAGCCGGATGTTTGTGGGCGCGCATTTGGCCCTGATCGTTCATTTCCAAGGTGGCGCGCAACCATTCACGTCGGCCGACTTTTTTGTCCATCGCAAACGCGGCGGGAATTTGGAAAATATGCGGATCGCATCGTGTCCGCCCGGACAGCGTGAGGATCAAGGGCCGGGCGATGCGCATAAATGTCACCATCGCCGCCACCGGATTACCGGGTAGACCGACAAAGGCGGTATCGACAATCTTGCCAAACGCCATGGGCCGTCCCGGCTTGATGGCGAGACGCCAAAAATCGATACTGCCAAGGCTTTCCACCACATGGGTGATGTGATCTTCTTCGCCCAGGCTGACACCACCCGAGGTGATGATCAAATCATGGCCCGGGTACGCGTCATGCAACGCCCCGCGTATTTCGGCGACACTGTCGGGCAAGATGCCAAGGTCAGTGACCTCGCAGCCCAAGCCCTTCAACAACGCACTGACGGTGTAGCGGTTGGCGTCATAGATCGCGCCATCGCGGGCTTCGTCCAGTATCGGGTCGGCAACCTCATCACCGGTGGAGAATACCGCGCAACGCAGCCGGGTATAGACCTTCAATTGGCCCATGCCGACCGAAGCGGCAAGGCCGATTTCTTGGGCACGCAACATTTGGCCGGTGCGAATGATGATATCGCCCTCAACCACGTCTTCGCCCTTTTTACGGCGATTGGCACCTTGTTTGATGCCCGGCGGCAAAATCACATGTTCACCGTCCAAGGCGATGTCTTCTTGCATGAACACCGTGTCCATACCTTCGGGCACGGGTGCCCCGGTAAAGATCTGCACGGCTTCGCCATCTTCGGCTGGACGTTGCAAAGGATGACCGGCGGCGATGCGTGCAGTGACCGGAAAACGGCTCTCGCTGTCTTGATGAAGGTCGGCGAACTTCACCGCATACCCATCAACCGCGGAATTGTCATGCGGCGGCACATCAAGGGGGGCGATGATGTCTTGCGCCAGGATACGTCCCAGGGCATCGCGGATCGAGATCGTCTCCGTGCCGACCACCAAACGGGCGCGTTCTTTAAGCACCTTGATGCCTTCATCAAAGGGCATCAGTTCATCGCCAATTTTAAAGCAATCGTCGAGCAATCCGGCCATCTCACTCCCCCTTGGTCGGCGGTTCGTTATAGTTCGCATCCGAAGCCGCGATATGGCGTAAACCGGCACGCAGGTAATCATACCCGGTGATGATGGTGATCAGGGCGGCAATCCACAAACCATAGATGCCGATTTCCCAGGTGGTGGCAAACCCAAAATCCGGTCCGGCATGGCCGACAATGAGAAAACCCAAAGCCAGCATCTGAATGGTGGTTTTCCACTTCGCCAACATACTAACAGGCATGCTGACTTGGGCCTGGGCGAGAAACTCACGCAGCCCTGAAACCAAAATTTCCCGGCACAAGATCACCGCGGCAGGCAGGATATGCAGACCCGAGATGCTTTCCACCCCCACCAACATAAACAGCACCCCGGCAACCAGTAACTTGTCGGCGATGGGGTCTAAAAACCGCCCAAATGCCGATTGCTGATGCCAGGCACGGGCTAGGTATCCATCGAAAAAATCCGTGATGCAGGCGTAGGTATAAGCACAAAACGCCAGCCAATTGCCCAGCGGGTCGCCCATCATGACGAAACCCAGCACCACAGGAATGGCGAGGATGCGAGAAACCGTTAAAACGTTGGGTATGTTGAGGACCATAGATCGTATTAAAACTCAAAATCTGAATGTTTCTGCATACTAGCGTCCTATGTCTCAGGATGAAACCAATCATAAATCTGTTGTGCTGTAGACGTGGAAATCCCATCCACCGCATTCAAGTCAACAAGGCCAGCTTCTTCCACGGCTTTGGCCGATCCGAAGTGGTGCAGCAGGGCCTTTTTTCGTTTGGCCCCGATGGTCGGAATATCATCCAGTTTAGAATGACTTTGTGCCATTGACCGGCGTTTACGATGGGTACCGATGGCGAATCGGTGCGCCTCATCACGCAAACGCTGAATGTAATATAGAACCTGATCACGTTCATGCAGCTGCTTGGGCGCTTGGCCGGGTAAAAAGATGCGTTCACGTCCGGCGTTTCGATCCGGGCCTTTGGCCACGCCCGCCACGCAGATGCCTTCGATTTCCAGCGCCCCTAAAACCTTCAGGGCGATGCCCAACTGGCCCCGTCCCCCGTCGATCAACAACAGGTCCGGCCATTCTTCACCGCGTACGCCGTCTTGTTCTTCTGATTCCTTAAGGGCGCGTTTAAAGCGCCTTGTGAGCACTTCACGCATCATCGCGTAATCATCACCGGGCTCATATCCATCGGCTCCGGCCTCAGTATTGCTGGCACCACGAATGTTGAACTTGCGATAGGCGTTTTTACGAAACCCTTCTGGGCCGGCAACGATCATCGCCCCCACCGCGTTGGTGCCGGAGATGTGCGAGTTATCGTAAACCTCGATCCGGTTCGGCGGATGGTCGAGTTCAAACAACCGCGCCATCTCCTCCATGATTTTTTCCTGGTTGGCGCTTTCGGCCGATCTGCGGGCCAAGGCTTCGCGCGCATTGTCCAGGGCATGGGCCACCAAAGCCGCACGATCACCCCGCGTCGGGTGAGTGAGTTTGACTTTACGTTGAGCGCGCACCGCCAAGGCTTCGCCCACCAGTTCGCCATGGGGAACACTATGGCTGAGCAAAACTTCGCGCGGCGGGATGTGCTGGGCATAAAACTGGCCGAGGAACGCTTCGAGCACATCTTCGGCCTCTTCACCCTTGGCCTGGGCCGGGAAAAAGGCCCGATTGCCAAAATTACGCCCGCCCCTAAAAAAGAACACCTGGACGCAATTCAGGCCGGCTTTTTGGCTCAACGCCACCACATCGGCATCTTGGACGTTGCCCGGATTAATGTCTTGGTGCTGCTGAATGCGGGTCAACGCCCGAATGCGATCGCGAAACTGCGCAGCTTGTTCGAATTCCATCTCATCGCTGGCGACCTGCATCAAATCGGCCAGATGTTTTTGAATGTCTTGGCTTTTGCCCTGAAGAAACTGCCGCGCCTCACCAACCAGTTGCTGGTACTGGCCCTGGTCCACATTGCCCTCCACACACGGCCCCGAACAGCGCTTGATTTGATACAACAAGCAGGGCCGCGAGCGGTTGGAAAAAACACTGTCGCTACAGGTGCGCAGCAAAAAAGCCCGTTGCAACACGGTCAAGGTCTCGTTCACCGCCCAAACGCTGGCAAAGGGACCAAAATATTCACCCTTTTCCTTGTGGGCACCGCGATGTTTGAGCACCCGCGGGTAATCATGCCCCGCCGTAACCAAAATTTCCGGGAAGGTTTTGTCATCGCGCAATAAAATATTGTAACGCGGTGCCAGCTTCTTGATCAGGTTGGCTTCCAGCAAAAGCGCTTCGACTTCGGTGTGGGTGGTGACAAACTCCATCGACAGGGTTTGGCTCACCATGCGCTGGATGCGCACCGATTGGCGTTCGGGCTTGGTATAGTTGGCCACCCGTTTTTTCAGGTTCTTGGCCTTGCCCACATACAGAACCTTACCGCCCTTACCCAGCATGCGATAAACGCCCGGTTTGGACGGCAGGGTTTTGAGGTGCTCCGCAATCACATCGGCACCGATCAGGTCTGATGCGGTGTCCTCGTCGGGTGCATCATCAAGCTTATCTGCGGGGGGCTGTTCAATCATCTGCATTACTCAAAAATACGCCTTTGCACTGATCACCGCAAAGTTTTCTCATACTTTCAGATGATTGCTGCCTTGCCCAAATGTGATGTTCGATCTTGACGGGCAATCTATCCACCAAAGCTGTGGATAACTATGTGCACAACACATTCCCCCTCAGGTGAGCCCTACGGACTCCTTGGCTTGCCTTATTTTGCCCATTTTTTGTGCAAAACCATAAGTCATTGATTTAGATAAAATTTTATCAATTTTAAGGTGAAACATGAGTCACTTAATCTACACTTAAGTTGCGCATAGGCTTCAGCTAAGAAACCACTCCACTGTGCAAAACTGAAGCAGCAAGTTGAGCAAAAGTGCAACTTTATGGCCTACACACCTATGCTTAAGAAAAACCTAATTATACTTCAGGGTTAAAGCGTTCGATTTCAACACCGACACTTGAGGCGTCTTCAAACACATCGAGTTTTTCCACCCGTACCCGTACCGAACGCACCTGGGCGCGGTCTAGACATACGATGGCAATCTCATCGGCCATGGTCTCGACCAGATTGATATGGCCTGTATTGCAGACCGCCCGCACTGCGGTGGTGATTTCTTCGTAGCAAACCACGTTTTTGATGTCATCGGCGACGGTTGTGACGTCACCTTCAAACACCGCCAAGTCCAAATTAATGCGTACGCGTTGCTTGGCATCATGCTCAAAGTCATAAACACCGATAAAACAGCTCAGCACCAAATCACGTACGAACACATGGCGAATACCCGCACGGGCATCGGCAATGCTGGGCGAGGGAACGAGACGGACGTTGGTGTTGCTCATGGCATGCGGCCTTTTCGTAACGGGGAGATCATTCGGCGGGAGGCTTTAGGTTGGAAGATTGTGCCCAACCCAAATGCTGACCACCATCCAGCGCAATCATCTGCCCCGTCATCGACGGTGCATTGATGATAAAACGCACGGCATCGGCAATTTCATCTGCCATCACCCGCCGCCCCATGGGGATTTCCGACCACTGGCGGGCAAAATCATTTTCAGACTGGCGTTCATTTTTAAGGGTTGAGCCGGGCCCGACCCCATTAACGCGCACTTTAGGGGCCAAGGCCAGGGCCATGGTCTGGGTCAGCGTCCACAGGGCCGACTTGGACACCGTGTACGACATGAAAAACGGGGTCAAATTCCACACCCGTTGATCCAAAATATTGATGATCGCGCCTTCTAAACCTTCGGGAACTTGTTCGGCAAATATTTGCGACAAAACAAACGGGGCACGCAGGTTCACATCCATGTGCCCATCCCAGCTTTCGCGGGTACAGTTATCGATCGTGTCATTTTCGAAGATTGAGGCATTGTTGACCAATGCGGTCAGCGGGCCCAAAACAGCCGCGGCGTCGGGAACGATGGTTTTAACTTGGTCCTCATCGGCCAAATCCGCCTTCAGCGCAACCGCGCGACCGCCAACGTCCTTAATCGAGGCCACCAGTTCATCGGCTTTGTCTTGATTGTGCAAAAAATGCACCGCAACACCAAAGCCGTGCGCCGCCAAATCGAAGGCGATGGCGCGACCAATGCGGTGCGCCGCACCGGTGATCAAAACGTTGGGATGTCCACGGTTTTCCATGATCGGAGAATGAGCGAAGTCCGCGCCCGATGCAAGCCCGCAAAACCGGGCATTTACAGCCCCTTAGGTGATGAGCGCCAGGACCTTGTCAACGCCCACCGCCTGGGCGGCCACATAAGCCCCATATGCGCCCAAAAATATAATTCCCTCACGCCGTCCCATACGCATCCCCAGGGCCAAATAGGCCAGGATCACCAAGGTCGCTGCCATCATGATCCACAGATCAAAGTCGAGCAATTGTTGAGGTACCGCTAACGGCATAATCAACGACACACCGCCAGCCACGCCCAAGGTATTGAACAGATTGGAACCGATCACATTGCCGATGGCCACATCGGTGTGTCCACGGCGAGCCGCCACCACGGACGCGGCCAATTCCGGCAACGAGGTGCCAAACGCAATCAAGGTCAGGGCGATCACTTCATCGGAGACGCCAAAATTACGTGCGATGGCGCTGCCCCCCGTCACCAGTTGATCGGCACCAAAGCTCACCGCCACCAAGCCGCCAAAGAGGCTGAACCAGGCCATGCCAGTGGACATATCGAAATCTTCGAATTCTTCGGCTTCGCGCTCATGTAGGTCGGCACTGGCGACACAGGCTTTACGTTCGCGCAGGTAAGAGCGTAGGAAATAAGCCAGCAAGGCAAACAACATAACCCCGCCGGCGATGCGTTCGACGGTGCCCGTCAAACACAACCACGTGAACAAGACCGTTGCCCCCGTCAGCATCAGTGCATCCCGGATCACCGCACGGGTATCCACCACCACCGGTGCCAACAGTGCCGTCGCACCCAGCACCAGCAAGATGTTGGCGATGTTGGAACCGACAACGTTACCCAGCGCAATGGCCGGTGATCCCTCCAATGCGGCATTGAGGCTGACGACAAATTCAGGGGCGGAGGTGCCGAACGCCACCACGGTCATACCGATCAACAACATCGATAAGCCGAGTTTTTTCGAAACGACAACGGCACCGCGGACCAAAAATTCTGCACCGCCCAGCAACAAGACAAAGCCGATTGCAATTTGCAGGTAGATCATTGGTTTTCACCCTTTTGTGATTTTGTGCCCGCCAAATGCTTAAAGCAATCAACAATATCCACATAAAGATCGCGCTTAAACGGGACGATCAAATCCGGCAACTGCAACATATCCGCCCACTGCCATTCGCTGAATTCCGGATGTTTGTGGGTCTCCAGATCGATATCGGCATCTAAGCCACGAAACCGCAGGGCAAACCATTTTTGTTTTTGACCGCGAAAGCGACCTTTCCAGATCTTTTTGCGTACATCTTTGGGCAAATCATAGGTCAGCCAGCCATCGGATTCCGCAATAATATCGGCATCGTTGGTGCCGATTTCTTCATCCAATTCACGCATCACCGCTTCACGTGGGTCTTCGTCCGCATCAATGCCGCCCTGGGGCATTTGCCAAGCGTCCCCTGGGGTGTCGATGCGTTTGGCCACCAAAACCTGGCCGTCTGCGTTCAGCAGCATGGCACCCACACCGAGGCGATAAGGAAGGTCGTGTTTTTTGCTCATGATGGGTTTCTATCTGATGAGTTGTTTGTTGGCTAGTGACGATAACGGCACCAATTTCAAACCCTTGTCATCCAAAGTGCGCAACCATGCCATCAAGCCTTCGAGGGAACCGGGATTGGCGGAAATGCGCGCAACGGAGACAGCGCGCCGTTTGGCCAAGGTTTCCAATTCTAGAAGCTGCAGCGCCAGTGCTTTTTTACCCGGCAAATTGTCCAGGATGATGTCCACCGTCGCCCATTTAGCGCCGACCTTGTAAGCCATGCGGCTGCCAAGTGAATCTTCGCCGCCACCATCCACATACATCACGCCACGCCGTTTCAGTTCCTTCATCACAACCAAAACCTGTTCCTCAACCGTCAAAAACTTGCTGCCATAAACACTCAAAACCCCAAAGTACCCGGTGGTGCGGCTGAGGATCCACTCCAGTTGCTTAAGGTTTTCGGCAGGTGGTGCCAAGGCTTTCAAGGCGTTGGGGCCGGGATCGGAAAAGGGAAAATCGGACGATTCCCCGGGCATGTTCAGCAACACTTCATGGCCCGCTTCGCGCGCCTGTTTGACCCAAAAATCCAAACCGCGGGCGTAAACATCCAGAGACAACACCACATCACTGGGCAGGCCCTTGATGGCGGCTTCGGTGGCGGCACGCGACTGGCCCAAATCGGTGACGATGATGGCAATTTTGGGATCACCGCTTTTTTGCGCCGGGGGCGGGCGGGCATAGGCATCGAACGGACTCAATCCATCTGGGCCAACCCGCGGTAAAAGTCCAAAATCACTTTGCTCGACCAGCGCTTGCACCGGGGCCGGGGCTAAAGGTTGCGCCGTGGCTACGGGCGGTAAGTTTGCAAAGGCTGCCTTGGTCATGGAGGGGATCACCACCCCCACGCCCGGCTCCATCTGCACATCCAGGCCATAGCGCTGGAGTTCAGAAACTACCCCACCTGCGCCCCCCCCGGCATCCACGACACTTTCTGCACCCGCAATCATGCCCGCAACGCCACCCGCAGACGGGGCAGGGGCAGGGGCAGGGGCA
>JAESUA010000275.1 GCA_016763255.1 Magnetovibrio sp.
CTGCGCAAAGGTGCCACCGGCAAACCGTTGACCATCGATATCACCAAGGATCGCGGTTACGAAACCCTGGTTGCGTTCATCACCTATGGTTCACCCGCGGGGATGCCCAGCTGGGGAACATCGGGCGAATTGAACGAAGCCCAAATCGATTTGATGGCTCGCTATCTTTTGAACGAACCGCAAAAACCACCGGAATTTGGCCTGCCGCAAATCATGGCCAGCTGGAAACTGCATGTCCCCGCCGACCAGCGGCCGACCAAAAAAATGAACGATTGGGACATCGACAACCTGTTTTCAGTGACCTTGCGCGATGCCGGTGAAATCGCCTTGATCGACGGTACCACCTATAAAATCAAGACCATCATCAAAACTGGCTATGCGGTCCACATCACGCGCATTTCAGCCAGCGGGCGGTATCTGTTCGTGATCGGCCGTGACGCCAAGATCAACATGATCGATCTGTGGATGAAAATCCCTGCCTCGGTGGCCGAGATCAAGGTCGGCATGGAAGCACGCTCGGTCGAGTCCTCCAAAATGGAAGGCTTTAAGGACAAATACACCATCGCCGGGGCCTATTGGCCGCCCCAGTTCACCATCATGGACGGCGATACGCTAAAACCGCTCAAGATCGTCTCCACCCGCGGCATGACCGTGGGCACCCAGGAATACCACCCCGAACCCCGGGTCGCGGCGATCATTAGCTCGCACTATCGGCCCGAATTCATCGTCAACGTCAAGGAAACCGGCAACATTTTGTTGGTCAATTACGAAGACATCAAAAACCTCAAGATCACCACCATCGAAGCCGAACGTTTTTTGCATGACGGCGGACTGGATTCCACCGGGCGTTATTTCATGGTCGCCGCCAACGCCAGCAATACCATCGCCGTGGTCGATACCAAGGAAGGCAAGCTGGTCAAATTGATCCGCGAAGCCGATGGCATCGGCGTCACCCCGCATCCGGGACGCGGGGCCAATCTCAAACACCCCAAATTCGGACCGGTATGGGCGACCAGCCATTTGGGCGACGAAACCGTGGCGCTGATCGGCACCGACCCCAAGGGCCATCCCCAATACGCCTGGAAAGTCGTGCAAGTCATGGAGGCCCAGGGCGGCGGATCATTGTTTGTGAAAACCCATCCCAACTCCACCAACTTATGGGTCGACAGCCCGCTCAACCCCGACGAAGAAATCGCCTCTTCGGTCGCGGTGTTCGACATGACCAATCCGGACGCGCCTTATGAGGTCATCCCCATCGCCGAGATGTCGGGCATCAAAGACGGTGCGCGCCGGGTGGTGCAAGGCGAATACAACAAGGCCGGTACGGAAATTTGGTTCTCGGTATGGAATGCCAAGGACAAACAATCTGCGATCGTGGTGATTGACGACAAAACCCGCACGCTGAAAACGGTGATCAAAGACCCGCGCCTGATCACCCCGACCGGAAAATTCAACGTCTTTAATACACGTGAAGACGTGTATTAACTGATCAGGCTGCCAACTCCTGATCACCCCAGCCGCCAGCCATCCCCATGGCTGGCGGTTTTTTTCTATCCAGATCTGTTCTCTTTAGATTCCCTATAAACCTTGCCACAAACACAATCATGAGTAATTATTGGTGTTGTTATTCTCGCAAAAGATACAGGGGGACTTTCATGTCCAAGCTACTCGCCTCAATGAGCTCAATCGACGAACTTCTTGAACGCATTCCAGATACTCAACAACGGCTGTATGATCTCAATCAATATCTAGTCACAAGCGAACAGATGTTGACCAACTTGATGGCGGAGTTTGTGGAGGGGATCTCCCCCATCACCGTAAGCCACGATGCTGAAGGGAGCCTAGAATTTGGCGCATTTCTGCACTGGCTCAACCATTCGAACCAAGATCTCATCACGAGCACCAATCAAGACCCAGCAGCAGCTATTACGTATCAAGCTCTGATGCACTTCGCGCCAACAAGTATCATTAGCCCGGCCCACCTCAGCCAATTCATTTCACTACAACACGTTTCCAAGGACGGAACACTTTGGGCGTTTGAAAAATATGCGCAATTGGACGGAGGATGGCTGACCGCAGGGGTCAATTACGCCATCAATCTGCTTGACCCCGAAAGCATCTACCACCCTTACCCGACTCCCGATCAGGCCTACAAACATGATATAGGCACAGGCAATGAAAGCCTCTCGCTCGCCATTATCGGTGACTGGGGCACCGGGGCGTATGGCAATGATTTTGGCGGACAAGGTCCGGCCATTGCAGTGATGAACGCCGTACGCGCCCTTAAACCAGACTATGCCGTACATCTAGGCGATGTGTATTACAGCGGCTCGGATGAGCGCCTCCCACAACACGAAGAACAGAATTTTCTGGTGGATCAGTGGAACACCGGCCTCACTGCGGGCGGCACCAACTTCACGATCAACTCCAACCACGAAATGTATGGTGCCGCGCAAGGACTGATCGGCGTTGCTTTAGCCCCGACAACGCCATTTGCCCACCAAAACAAAACACCCTACTTTGCGCTGAATTTTGGTCAATGGGTCATTATCGGTTTAGACAGCGCTTATTTCGATCCTTCCACACTGTATATGGACGGAGCGCTTGGCAACAGCACAAACACCCAACAACAAGAATTCGTTCAAAGCCTGGGAGATTTGAGCCAGAAAAAAGTTCTGGTCATGACTCATCACAACCCCATGAGCTTTGATGGCAAAACCATCTCGTCCAATAAAAAAGCAGGGATCGGCCTGTGGGATGGTATGACTGAGTTGCTCGGCAAGCAGCCCGATGCTTGGTATTGGGGCCACCTTCACCTGGGCGTGGCGTATAACGAAAACTCCATCCTCGGCGCTACGGGGACCACGTGCCGATGTGTCGGCCACGGCGCAATTCCCTACGGCAACGCCTACGGCATGGACACCAACAACGTCGATTATTATGCCCATACACCGCTGAAAGATGGCAGCAAACAAGTGCAAAACAGCTTCGCCATGCTCACCTTGAACGTGGACGGTACGCTCAGCGAAACCTTCTATGAAGTCACCGAAGTCGGCGGCTACACCAAGGCCTGGGAAAGCCCGAAAGAACTCGTTAGCGCTTGAGGGTAAACACAATTGGTAGAGAACATAAAAAGGGCAGCTAATGAAGCTGCCCTTTTTATTATTTAAATGACGAAATGGTGACCTTAAAGGTATCGAGCTCTGATCGCCATTGCAGATGATAGCTCGCTATATTTGTTGGAGTTTACCGACCGTCGCGGCTTGGAGCGCGAAATCGAACGCCTGCGCAGCCGCCACAAAGCGCGTATTATTCCGGGTCACACCGCAATCACCAGGTCCATCGAAGACGAACTGCGGAACAACTTTGCGGGACAATTACGCACCTTCGAAACACCCCTCGCCGAGTTTGGCTCTGACTTTCAAAAATCAATCTGGCAAGCGTTGCGAGGCGTGCCCTTCGGCACCACCAGCACCTATGCGGATCTATCAATACAAGTCGGCAAACCCGGTGCAAACCGAGCCACCGGACGCGCCAACGGCGACAATCAGCTGGCGATCATCGTACCGTGCCATCGCATCCTCGACGCGGATGGCGCATTAGTAGGATATGGCGGTGGGATTGAGCGTAAACAGTGGCTTATTGAGCATGAAAAAAGGGCGGCCCGTTAGGACCGCCCTTTTTATTTTGGATAGCTGACTAACAAGATCTTAGTTGACCTTGGCGTCGAGCTCACCGGCAGCGTATTGCGCGAACATGACTTCGAGCGACTGCACTTTGATCTTGCTGGCGTGACCAGCCGAACCAAACGCTTCGTAGCGGTTCTTGCAGATGTCGGTCATGCCCTTGGTGGCTTCGGCCAAGAACTTGCGCGGATCGAAGTTCGACGGGTTGTCGTGCAGATGACGACGGATCGAACCGGTGGACGCCATACGCAGATCGGTGTCGATGCTGACCTTGCGCACGCCGGACTTGATGCCTTCGACGGTTTCGCTGGTCGGCACGCCGTAGGTTTGCGCCATGTCGCCACCAAAATCGTTGATGATCTTCAGCCAATCTTGGGGCACCGAGGAAGAACCATGCATGACCAAGTGCACCGACGGGATGCGGGCGTGGATTTCACGAACGCGATCGATGCGCAGGACCTTGCCGGTGGGCTCAGCGGTGAATTTGTAGGCACCGTGCGAGGTGCCGATGGCAATAGCAAGCGCGTCAACGTTGGTCTTCTTAACGAAGTCCGCGGCTTCATCCGGGTCGGTCAGCATCTGGTCCATTTCCAGCTTGCCTTC
>JAESUA010000276.1 GCA_016763255.1 Magnetovibrio sp.
GCGCGCGATGGCCAACATTTGTTGTTCGCCACCTGACAACTGCCCGCCGCCGTTGCGTTTGCGTTCTTCTAAGCGGGGGAACATCTTGTAGATGCTGGCCACCGACCACGGTGATCCCTTGCGCTGAGCAAGCAACAAATTTTCTTCGACCGTTAGGATCTGGAAGATGTCGCGTTGTTCGGGAACCAAGCATAGGCCCATGGCGGCGATTTCGTGGGTGTCGCGGCCGATGAGTTCTTTGCCCTTAAACTGGATCGAACCTTCAATGCGATTGACCAAGCCGAGGATTGAAGCCAGCGTGGTTGATTTTCCGGCACCGTTGCGACCCAACAAGGTCACCAACTCGCCTTCGCCGACGTGCAAGGTCATGTCGAACAGGATGTGGCTTTTGTCGTAATAGGAATTGACGTTTTCCAAACGAAGCATGATTAAAGTTCCTCCCCCAAATAGGCCGATTTGACGTGCTCATCTTGAGAGATATGCTCCGGCGTGCCTTGTGCGATCACCGCACCGGCTTGTAGCACCGTGACCGTGTCACAGACCTCAGACACCAGGCGGATGTTGTGTTCGATCAGCAAAATGGTGCACTCCTCACGCAGACCTTTGATCAAATTGATCATTTTGGGAACATCGTCGACGCCCATGCCGGACGTTGGTTCATCCAGCAAGATCAAATGAGGCTGGGCCATCAGGGCCATGCCCACTTCCAGCAGGCGTTGCTGGCCGTGTGACAGGGCGCGCACCAAGGTTTGTTCTTCGCCATCCAAGCCTAAGCGGTGAAGTACGGATTCCGCCCGGCGTTGATCGATGTCTTTGTGCACAACCGCGCGCCAGAATATGAAGCCATGGATCGGTTCCAAGGCTTGGGATGCGAGACGCAAATTTTCGATCACCGGCAAATCTGGAAATAGGCTGTTGACCTGAAACGAACGACCGATGCCAAGCCCCGGGCGGTCGTGTTGCGGCAACCCTTCGATGTTGCGTCCTTCGAAGACGATTTCCCCATCACTTGATGGCGTGGTGCCGGCGATGCAGTGAAAGAACGTCGTTTTACCAGCGCCGTTGGGACCAATAACACCGTGCACTGATCCCTTTTCGACCTTCATGGTGACGTCGTTCAAGGCATGGAAATCGCCATAGCGCTTGGTCAGGTTGCGGACATCCAGCAATGCTTCAACCATGATCGTTCTCCTCAGTTGAAGTTTTGTGGCGACCACGTAAGCGCTCAAAGCCAACCACAAGACCGTGCCATAACCCACCCGGTGCGAACATCATCACGACCACCAGAAAAAGCCCCAACAACAACATCCAGCGCGGCCACAGTTCCGAGAAAAAGTCACTGGCCACCAAGAACACACCGGCACCGATGACCGATCCATAGAGGGAGCCAAGCCCGCCGAGTACCGCCATAAAGAGAATTTGCTCGCTGGTTTCGATGTCGATGTTGGACAGCGGTGCGAAGTTCAACATCATCGCGTACAAGCCACCGGCCAAGGCCGTGATGGCACCGGAAAAGGCGAACACCGCGATCTTATAAAGGCGCACCTGATAGCCAATCGCCTCGGCGCGTTTTTCGTTTTGCCGGATGGCTTTGAGGACCGAGCCTAGAGGCGAGTCCACTAGCCGTTGCATCATCAAGAAACACAGCACGAAGATCACCGCCGTGAGGCCATAAAACGAAGCGTCATTGGCAAACGTCATATCCGGCAGAAGTGGCAATTCCAAGGGTGGACGTGGCACGTCCAAAAGGCCGTCTTCGCCACCGGTGATCTCTTCGGCCAAAAAGGCGATGTAATAGCCCAGTTGACCAAAGGCCAGGGTGAGCATGACAAAGTAGATACCTTGGCGGCGGATCGCAAGATAGCCAACGATCGCGGCCAAAATCGCACCAGCGAGGATGGTCAACAGCAGCACCGGGATCAATCCGATCTCCCAGTGGATGGCGGTGAGGCTTGCGATGTAGGCCCCGGCACCAAAAAACAATGCCTGACCAAATGAGAGCAGGCCGGTATAGCCAAGCAACAGGTTACAGCCGATGACCGCCATCCCGAAAATTAGGATTTCCGTGGCTAAAACGGTGGAAGGGACGAGAAAGGGCAGGGCGGCGGCGATGATCACGCTGGCCGCGATGTGCACGCGAAAAGGTACTGATGTCGACATGGATCAGCTCCTCCCGAACAGGCCGTTGGGCCGCAACATGATGATCAGGGCCATCACGGAATAAATCATGACGTTGGTTCCTTCCGGCCAAAAACCGGACGTAAAACTTTGCACTAAGCCGACGATCAAGCCACCGGCCAAGGCACCGACAAAACTGCCCATACCGCCGATCACCACCACCACGAAGGCGATGCCAAGTGCTTCTGCCCCCATGAATGCGGAGGCCCCGCGAATGGGGGCCATCAAGCCACCGGCCAGTCCGGCCAGGGTGACGCCGAGCGCAAAGGTCGCGGCAAACAATTTGGAGGTGTTGACGCCGAGCATCGACACCATGATTGGGTTTTCACTGCCGGCCCGCACGGTCATGCCGAAGCGGGTGCGTTCCAGCAACAGCCACACTCCGAGGCTGGCGACAATGGTCACGCCGATGATGAATAAGCGATACTTGGGATAGGCGAAATCACCGATCAAAAGCACACCAGAAAGGATTTCAGGCGGTGAGACATTTTTCGGCACCGTGCCCCAGATCAGCAAAATGCTTTCGCGCAAAATCAGCATCAAACCAATGGTCACAAGAATTTGTACAGCATGGTCAGAGGCATAAAGTCGGCGGATCAAAAAACGTTCCAGGATCAGCGCCAGCAGGCCGACAACAATCGGCCCGGCGAACAGGCCGACCCAGAACATGCCGGTCCAGGCAATGAACTGATAACAAATGAAAGCCCCGGCGGCGTAGAAAACGCCGTGCGCGAAGTTCACGAAATTCATCATCCCAAAGATGATCGTTAACCCAAGGCCCATCAAAAAATAGATGAGACCAAGGCCAAGGCCATTGAGGGTTTGAAACAGATATAAGCTCATTAAGAAGCTACCCCGGACCCGCATCGCACGTCGCAAAACGTCGCGGAAAGTCCAAATTGATGGAGAAAGTAATGGTCAATTTAATCAAAACGGGGGAGGCGCGCCACTTGAGCAACGCGCCTCCAGATCGTTTAGCCTAACACGCAGCCGGTTTCGCTGGTGGGCAGGAAGTATTTTTTCTTGGACAGGGTGGCGGCGAGATCGTCGTCATCGTTCATGTCCGCTTTTGCTTTGCCTTCCAGCAGGTAAAAGTATTTTTCAACCTGGTGGTCTTCGGCACGGATCATTTCGTCGCCGGTGATGCCTGCATAAGACAAGCCTTCGAGGTGAGCACGAATTTTGACCGGATCGGTACCAACCTTATCGATCGCATCGAGCATCAATTTGGTCATCTGGTAGTAATGTGCCATCGGGTAATTCGGGGTTTCGCCGAACATTTTGCGCGACAAGGCGACAAACTCTTTGTTCGCCGGGGCTTCTTCGTCATGCCAATACTGCGAACCGAAGTAGATGCCCTCGGAGATTTTTGGACCCAGGGTACGCAGGTGATCGATGCCGTTGCTCCACACCAAAAGGATCTTCATTTTGTCTTTGAGGCCAAAGTTGACCGCTTGCTGAATGGTATTGGTCGCCAGCGAGCCAAAGTTCAACAACAGCAAAAGGTCGGGCTTGGCTGCCATGGCTTGACCGATGTAGCCGGAAAATTCACTTTCTTTGAGTGAGTGGTAGCTGTTGCCGACCAATTTGATGCCGCGTTTTTCCAGCAAAATTTTGGCATTTTCCAGCATCGCTTCGCCAAATACGTATTTCGGCGTGATGGTGTAGACGGTTTTGATGTTCGGGTTTCTATCAAGCACCGTGGTCAGGCTGGCGTTGACCGCACCGTAGGTCGGAGCGCTCCAGCGGAACATGGATTTGTTGCACTGCTTACCGGTGATTTCATCGGCACCACTGCCGTTGATGTAAATGCCGCCCGCTTTGTTGACTTCTTTGCCCACGGCCAGCGCGGTCGAAGACAGGGTCGAGCCAATGAAGAATTTGGCGTCGTCCTTGCCGATCACGGCTTTGACCTTACGGGCCGCCTTGCCGGCGTTGCTTTCGGTGTCGACGGTGACCATTTTCAAGTCCATGCCGGCGGCTTTGCCCTTGGCTTCAATGGCCAACTTCACACCCTTTTCAGCCTGTTTGCCGAAGTTTGCGAAGGCACCAGACACGCTGGCGACGTTATAAATCGTCAGTTCTGCGGCGGTGGCGACACCGCTTGTGATCATCAGTGCGGATGCCGCAGCTACGATCATTTTTCCTTTGGTTAACATATAGAAGGTCTCCCTAGGTGGTGATTGTTTCTGTTCCCCAGAATCATTATGTGAAAATGTTAGACTCAGCGTGCGGTCATTTGGTAATATTATTTTTTAAATAAGGCCATTGGTTTTTCTCATGTCTGTCACTTTGCGCCAACTTCGCTATTTTGAAAATGTTGCACGTTGCGGGTCGCTAACCGAAGCGGCGCGCCGCCTCAATATCTCGCAGTCAGCGTTAAGCTTGGCGATCAAAGACCTCGAACAATTTTTCGATGCGCGACTGTTTGATCGCCACAATACCGGGGTCGAAATGACCAGCATCGGTCAGTTGGTGTTTGCTGAGGCGCGTAAAATCAACCGCAACGTCAAGCATCTGCAATCGTTGGTGCATCAGTGCCAAAATCCTCTTGAAGGCGAGGTCTGCATCGGTTTGTCGACCGTTGGTTTGGCCTTTTTTATTCCTAAATTATTGAGTGATTTTCGTGCTTTATACCCAAACATCACCCTCAGTTTGATCAATGTTGAATGGCCCGATATCCCAACTCCGTTGCGCGCCGGAAAGATGGATTTTGCCCTTTCCGCCGTGTCCCAGGATCATGACGACGATATTGAGACCCGCCCACTGCGCGTGTATCCGCGCCGCCTATGGGTCCACGGCAACCATCCGCTCTCCATGCAAGAGGCCATTCCCATCACGGCTTTGAGCGCGGAACGGTTATTCCTTTACGAACATGATATCACCTTGAGCGAATTTTCCGCTTATCTGGATGATTTTGATCTGACGCCTGAGGTCTACGAACCGATGAAATCCACCGAGGCCATGCGCAATTTGGTGGAGGCGGACATTGGCGTGACGATTTTGTCGGAATTTTCGTTCTACACTACGCAAATGGCGGAAAAAAATGTCTATTGTCGCAGGCTGTTGCCAACTCCGCCGCCGTTTATCATCGGTTCGGTCACCAACCGTGCCGCGCCCTTGTCCGAAGCGGCCAGCGTGCTTCATGATTTTTTGATCGATCGTGCCGCGAGCGTTTAGTTTCGCTGCTGAAGATGGGGTGACATCGTTGTTGGTATTGGTTTTAGATGAGGAAGTCGGCGGTGATGGAGGAGGTGTTTTATTCCTTTAAAAACTCTTGGACCTTGTTTTCAAATTCTTCCAGCACCGGGCCGCACGCGGAGGCACCGGAAAAGGGCAGGCGGGCAGCGGTTCCTGTTGCCAATGCTTTGGCGCTATCAATGATGTAGACGGCGCTGACGGCATTGATACCGATGGCACGATTGACGTAGGCGGCCATTTTGGTTTTTTGCGTCTCAAGTCGTTCTTCATTCAACCTGTTGCGCCGCGTTACAGGGGCTGGGTGGATGAAAAAATATTGCAACAACGCCTCGGCGATGCGCGGTGCACGCTGGCAGACCAATGGGGTGTTGAATGCACGCGGAACCACCAAGATGGGCGTCATCGGGCGCATGGACGTGGTGTATGCCCCGGGGCGAGGATGTGTTTCAGTTGCAAGGTCGGTGGTTCGTTTGTTTTTGGTGGCTTGTCCGTTTGTGCATAAACGGGGAGGCAAAAAACAATGACGAGACACACTGCGATTAAGACAGGCTTCATGGGGCAATACGTCCTTAGGCATGATCTTGGCGCGTAGCATATTATACGTAGTGTGAGCCCCCACGCATTGCGACCTTGGGCGGAGGTCACAGCAGGGCCATATATAAAAAGGCTATCATGATTTTAAATTTATAGTTGAAAAAATATAACATTAATCTCGGGAATGGTTCGGGGTGAGGCTGCATGGCAATCAACTATAGAGACTAATCCGTCTATGCAGTTTCCATGAATTGATAGATTTGTCATACTTAATTGGTCTGCAGTGAATATTGAAAAAGGGGATTGAATATGATGGGTTCATCTAGCTCAAAAGCCTTTGAAGCGGCATTGCGCGATATGGGAATTTCGCGTTTGCGCTTGGATCAGGTGGTGATGGCATACCAGCGCGCTTTTCCGGCGGATTCCTTAAGCCCCGATATGCGCGAACACCTGCATGATGCCATTGCGGAGCTTTGCCGCACCGGTGTGGTGAGCATTCCCAATGAGAAAAAAGTCAATGAAACGCAAGCTTCAACCTTACCAACCGTGATCGAGATGTCGGCCAGCGCAAGATTTATGCGGACCTCATCCAAGGCCTTGCATTGATTTTGATGTCTTTCATATACAAGCCGCTCCATCGCTGATCGGCTTTTTGACGTTTGACCTTAATCGGTCCAGGTTTTAAGGGCGCGTAGTGTGCCGATGATGTTGGTGTAACCATCACTCCATGTGCGGGCGCTGGATTTGGTGTTGAGCGCTTTCCAGCCGGGAAGTGACGGCAAATTCCCCAAGTCGGCGTCTTTGCGTGCCAGTACCACCATGTGGGCTTGGGCCTGGATGAGACGGTTGGCATTCGCGTTGCTACCATCCACACGCCGTATCCGTTCATAGGCCACCAGTCCCAAGTCACCGGCAATGGCCGCCAGCACCGGGGCCAAGTCCAAATGATTGTTTGAAATGTGCACCAGCACCATGCCGCCGGGGGCCAGCTTGTCCATGTACAATGCGATGGCCTCAAAGGTCAAAAGGTGCACCGGAATGCTGTCCGACGTGAACGCATCAAGGAAAATCAGATCAAAGCTGGCCGGTGGGGCGGCCTGTATTTTTAAGCGTCCGTCGCCGTGAATGACGCGGTAATTTGCCCCGCAACCTTTAAGAAAACCAAAATAATCCGGGTGTTCGGCCAATTGGGTGACGGCGGGGTTGATCTCATAAAAGGTCAAACTGCGCCCGCCCATGGGGTAGCATGAAATGCTGCCGACCCCCAAGCCGATGGCCGCGATGTTGCCGGTTTTGGGGCGTTCGATCAGCTCCGCCATGACGTCACCCAAGGGTGATTTACGGCCGTAATAACCCACCGGTTCCAAGTCTTGGCCGGGGCGTAAATCGCGCATGCCATGCGCCGTGGTGCCATATTGCAGGGCGCGCACGTTGAGGCTTTGATCTTCAACCACGCTCACCACGCCAAAAAAGTTGCGTTGGCGTTCCAAGACGCTGTCGGGCAGCAACAGCCCAGCGCGTTCGGCGGCCAAAGGGGCCACGATGCACGTCAGCGCCAACACCAACATGGGGGTGGGGCTTTCGTCGCGACCAACGCTGCGTGCGGCTAAAATCAACGCCACCGCGACGCCCATCATCAAGGCGAATTCGGTCGCACCCTGGAACAAAAGGGGCGCGGCTAAGGCGTTGAACATGCCGCCCAAAACGCCGCCAACGGCCATCCATAGATAGAATTCGGTTAGCCACGCCTTGTGCGGTTTGAGCTGGGCCAGTTCCGCATGGCACGACAACACGGTGATGAAAAACACCGCCAACAAAGCCAGCACCCAAATCAACCACTGTCCGGATGGGTCACGCCACAACCAAACCCCGCCAAACAGAACCAAGCCAATCAACAACAGTTTTAGCGCGCTGTTTGATGTCACCAATGGATGGCGGGCAAAAACGATGATGAAGGTCAAAAGGTACAGTGCCAACGGCACCACCCATAACAGCGGCACGGCGGCGACATCGGTGGTGATGTGGGTGGTGATGCCCAACATCACACTGGTGCTGGCCATCACCAACGCCAACCACATGAAACGCTGCATATTCGTGGGCGCGGCCCCAGCGTGGGGGGCAATGATACCATCAGGTGGTGTGTTGTGCCTTAGCGGTTGTGGTTGGGCATGGGAAAGCGCCAGTCCGCCACTGATGGCGCTTAATATCACTAAGGCCCCAAAAGTGAGGCTCCACGCTAGGCTTTGGCCGGGCAAATCCAGCAGCGGTTCGGCCACCAGGGGAAAGCAAAACAGCGCCCCCATGGATCCGATATTGCTGGCGGCATACAGAAAATAAGGGTTGTCGGCATCGCGGTGGCCACTGACGGCGAACCAGCATTGTAAAAGCGGTGCAGAACCGGAAATCACCACGAACGGTATCCCGACACCCAGGGCCAAAACCCTCAATACCCACCAGCTGGGGTTGCCTTGCCCGGGCGGAACGGATGTGGGGTCGATGCCGATGGGCAACCACGCCAAACACACCATGAGCAATGCGATATGGGTGAAGACTTGGGTGCGGGTGCTGAAATGACGGTTGAGCAAGTGAGCGTAGAGATAACCGGCCAACAGCGCGGCCTGGAAAAACATCATCGCCGTATTCCACACCGCCGGTGCGCCGCCGACCCGTGGCAAGATGAACTTGGCGATCATCGGCTGCAGCCAAAACAACAAACCCGCCGAGGTCACCAACGTCAGCATAAACGTGGCGGTGAGAAACCGGCTGGGGCTGCGTTGAATGGCGGCGGCTGTGCTCATTTATCGTTTATAGCCTGTCTAGATGTGAGCGCACAGAAAAACGCCGCCCCTCTGTTCATTAGATCGGGACGGCGTTTCACAAATTGGTCTGGAATCGTGGCTTATTCGGCCGCTAGGGCTTCGTCGGCGTGGTATGAGATCACGCGGTCGACTTCATTTTTGGAGCCCAAGATTACCGGCACGCGTTGGTGTAGGCCGGAGGGTTGGATGTCCATGATGCGCTCGCGTCCGGTGGAGCATACGCCGCCGGCTTGCTCGACGATGAAGCCCATGGGGTTGGCTTCATACATCAAGCGCAGCTTGCCGCCCTGTTTGCGCAGGCGCTCATCGATGGGGTACATGAAGATGCCGCCGCGCACCAAGATACGGTGCACTTCGGCCACCATCGAAGCAATCCAGCGCATGTTGAAGTTTTCGCCGCGCGGGCCGGTTTCACCCGCCAAGCATTCCTCGACATAGCGCGCAACCGGGGCTTCCCAAAACCGTGAATTGGACGTGTTGATGGCAAACTCGCGGGTGTCTTCGGGAATGGTCATATCCGGGTGAGTGAGCATGAATTCGCCGATGTTTTGGTCTAGCGTAAAGCCATTGACGCCGTCGCCGGTGGTCAGCACCAACATCGAAGAGGGGCCGTACAACGCATAACCGGCGCACACCTGGGTGGTGCCGGGCTGCAGGAAATCTTCGACTTCCGGGTGGGTCACGCCTTCGGGGCATTTGAGGATCGAAAAAATTGTGCCGACCGAAACGTTGACGTCGATGTTTGACGACCCATCCAGCGGATCGAACAGCAACAGGTATTTGCCGCGCGGCGCACCTTCAGGCAGGGCGTAAGGATCATCCATTTCTTCGGACGCCATGCCAGCCAAATGGCCGCCGACTTCGTTGAAGCGCAAAAAGATGTCGTTGGATACGATATCGAGCTTTTTCTGGGTTTCACCTTGGATGTTTTCGGTTCCGGCACTGCCCAGTGCGCCCACCAAGGCGCCGTGGTTGACTTGATCGGAAATCACCTTGCACGCCGTGACGACGTCGTTGAGTAACAGCGTCAGGTTGCCGTGGCCTTGCTTTTTGCGCATGGCTTCGATGATGAAGTGGGTAACGGTGGTCCGGGATGTCGGCATGGGGGCCTCGCCTGTTTTATTGTTTTTGAATCAATCTAAGCGAGATTTACCCCGTGACGAAGCCGCTGGGAACACCCCCGCGGGGCGGGCGCACCACCCCTTTGGGTATGAATTGTAATGAGCAACTTAAGATCTGTTGAGCCGGTCGAGTTCGCGTTTGGCGGCGTCGTATTGGCGAAATTGTATCGCGCCGGTGGCCAAGGTTTTTTCAAAATACGTGCGGGCACGCTTGGCATCACCGCTGCTTAACGCACGGATGCCAAGGAAAAAGTATCCGGTGGCGCGGCGTTCCGCCCGGCTGGCATCGGGGCCTTCCTCCATGGCGGCGATCACCCGGCCATCTTCCATATGGCCGAGAAAATGGCGCACCACGGGACCCGGCCAGACATCGAAATTTTCATCGCCGATATCTAGGGCAAGGCGTTGGGCGGCGTCTTGGTTTGCCCGGGTGCGGCTGAGATAGAGCCACAGGTGGCTGTAAAGCCGCAGGCTTTGGTCTTTGGCGACGCTTTGGGTGCGGACAAAATCGCTGATGGCGCTTTGCACGCTGCCGACATAAAGGTTCAAGTAACCGCGGCTGAACAGGGCAAATGCATGGTTGGGTTTGGCCGTAATGGCGCGGCCATAATCGCCAATGGCAGACAGTTCATTGCCGGATTTTTCATTGGCCCAACCCCGGGCAAACCATGCATCAGCGTAAGCGGGTTCAATTTTCAAAGATTGATCGAGTGAGCGCAGGGCCTGATTGAACAACCCTTTATCGATGGCGCTCCAGGCCTGATCCACGTACGTTTTGGCACTGTGTTGGCGTTGCACCGCTGGCTTGGGGGATGCGGCTTTGACCCTGCGGGGGGGCTCAGAAACGGGGATAACTACAGGCTCTGGCCGAATGACCTTTGGTTCAATCGTCTCCGGCTCGGCCTTGGCTGTCAGGGTGTCAATGGTCACAGGTACAGCTGCGACAGGATCGGGCTCAGGGCTTGGTTGTGTTAAAAGGGGCGGTGGTGCCGTCGGTTCTGGCTTGGCTGCGGGCTCTGGTACCGGTTTTGGTGTCGGCGAAGCTTTGGCCGCAGCAAAGGGGTCCACCTGTGTGCTTGATGGGCTGGCCGTTGCGCTATCTTCGAACGGGCGCAGCAAGATGATGCCCACCAGCGCAACGACGCCTATGCCCAGCGTTGCCGCTAAAATCCATGGCAGACGATTTTTGCTTTGTTGTTCAACGGGCAAACTGGTCGTAGCCAAGGTTTCTAACGTCGGCACTTCACCGCGCTTGCGTTCGGCATCTGATTTTTTCAGCGCTTCGAGGATATAGGACATGCTTGTTTAGTCTCCCCGCTCAAAGATTGACGGACCGAAGGTTTCTCCCACCACGCCGGTGATGCGCATCAGTGTTTTTGGGCCGGCGACGCCGTCCGGATCAAGCCCGTGATCTTGTTGGAACAAGCGCAGCTTGTCGCGCAGAGTGGGGCCGAAAAGCACATCGCCTTGGCCTTTGAGATCATTGTCGCCATCGCCATAACCAGCTTTGGCCAGGAGGCGGCGCAGTTCCACGACATCCTCGCCCAATTGGCCAAAGGCCAGGGAATGAGGGATGATTTCGCCTTGTTTCCACACCACCAGATAGTCGCCGGGCCAGCGCAGGCCGAAGGTTGGTGTGCGCATGGATACCGCACGATCACCAAAGTCGATGGTGATGGTTTCGCCCACCAGATCATTTTCGATGGCCGAAATGACGCCGTACAGTCGTTCGCCACCGGGCATCACAAACGATGCCACCACGGGCCGGTTCATGGTCTTGAGCCCGCTGACGTCCGTTTTGCCTTGGCTGCACCTGAGTTCAGCCGCTTGGGCTTTGTCGCAGGGCGTCAATCCGGCTAATTTGAGGTAATCGTTGTTCCAAAGTTTGATCAGATGCACAAACGCCCGGTCCGGGGTTCCGGCCTTGATGAGATCGCCGACCAAGCTGTTTTCGGTCTTGGCGACGTCAAGCTTTTCGTCGGCCTCAAACAGCGGCGCACCACCGTCAGACATGCCGGTGATGTTTTGACCTTTGGCGTCGTCCATAGCGGGGGGCGGCGGGGTGCCATCGGGCATGATGGCTTTAGGCATGGTGTCTGGCGAAAGGAACGGTTGTGGTGCTTTGGCCAGCGGCGGCTCCAGCTCATCCGGATGAGCAATGGCACCGCTTTGTGGCACTGATTCTTCAGCTTTGGATTCGCTGGTCGCTGGCGTAACGGAAGACTCCATGCTCTGTATGACAGGGTCTTCAGCCAGCTTTGGGTCTGATGCGCGTAGCGGTTCGAACAGGGCGGTGATGCGGGCCTGAACGCCCCAGCGGTAGGGATCAACAGTGCCGAACAACACCAGCGCGATCAACGTTGCGACCAGGGCCAAGGGCCCCCACAGCTGCAGACCTCTGGGTTGGTTTAAGGAACCCAATACTTCTGCCGACGCGTGCTTGGCCAGTTGGCCATGAACCTTCTTTTTTCCTTCGACATAGGCCGCCAAAAGGGCGCGATCGCAAATCGAATTGATCAGC
>JAESUA010000277.1 GCA_016763255.1 Magnetovibrio sp.
CTTTTGGTGGTCATCATCATCGTCAATTTCGGGGGTCTTTTGGTTACCGAGAAAATTTCCGATACGCAGCAAGGCTTGGTCGCGCACACACACCGTGTGCTTGCAAACAGCAACAGCCTGTTGGGCAACTTACGCGACGCGGAAACCGGACAGCGCGGATTTCTTCTCACCGACCAAGCAAGCTATCTTGAGCCCTACGAGATCGGCACGCAAGAGGCGCGGGCCATACTTCAGCTGCTCAAGGAACAGACCGCCGACAATCCGGTGCAGCAGGACCGCTTGACGATTGTTCAAAACTTGATGGCCAAAAAATTCATCGAGCTGGCCCATACCATCCGCCTTGCCGAGAACGGTCGGCGCGACGAAAGTCTGGCCATCGTCAAACGTGGCCGGGGCAAACAGGTGATGGATGAAATTCGCACGCTTATGGCTGTGTTTCATCAGGAAGAAGAACGCCTTCTGCAAGAGCGCAAGTTAAAGCTCGAACAGAACCATCAGATCATCAATTTGTTGTACATATCCGAATTGGTTTTATTGGTGGCGCTTGTCGGGTTTATCGCCAGTCGCGTACAGAAAACTTTGGTTAACCCAATCGCCGAATTGACGCGATACACCCGCAACATGGCCAGCGGCCAGCAAAGCAAAGATATTCACATCGTCGGCAATGATGAAATCGGTGAATTGGCGGAGGCTTATAATACCATGCGCCGGCAAGTCGTGGAGCGTACACGGGAGCTCAAGAATCAGTCCCATCTTGATCAGGCTTTCAGCCATGCGGTCACCGCCTGTACGTCGAGCCAAGACATGGTCACAGCCCTGTCCAATGTAATGATGGTCCACGCATTGCATCACCCATCGCCGATCGGGGCGATTTACCTGCTTGATGAAGAGTCCGGCACGCTCAACATATTGGTGTCGCACGGCGTATCCGATGATGTACCCCAGTCCGTTCCCGCCACCAGCGGGTTGATCGGCCAAGCCTTCATCGATGATGAACCGGTGGTGGTTGATGCCAAGGTTGCCATGGGATTCTCCATCGATGTCGGCGTGGCTAAATTGGAGCCCCGGGCCGTGGTCTTGCAACCGATAAGTTACAGTGGCCATAAGCTGGGTATTTTGGTCTTGGTGTATACCCAACATCCGGGCACGCGCGACCTGCAATACATCGGCAATCTGGTAGACCAATTCGCCATGACTATCGTCAACGCGCGCAACAGCCAACAGCTGAAGTATGAAATCGGCGTCAAAAATCGATTCTTTTCGATTATCTCCCATGATCTTAAAAGTCCGTTCACCGCACTTTTGGGCTTCACCAAGCTGATGGCGAATACCCCCGAAAAATTGGGTACAGAAAAACTCGTTGCGTATGCTGGATCGGTCAATGAGGCCGCGGAACAGGTTTACGAGCTTATGCACAACTTGCTGGAATGGTCGCGGTTGCAAATGGAAGGCAATGAGGTCGAGCCGGAGGTGTTCTCCTTGCGCGGTGCGGCTGAAGACACCATCACCGTCTTGAAGCCCCTTGCCAAAGCAAAAAATATTCATCTGAACTGCATGATCGAGGTGCAAAAAGCGTATGCCGATCGTGAAATGGTTATGACGGTGATCCGCAACCTTATCGCAAACGCGATTAAGTTTTCATCCGATGGCGGCACGGTCGAGGTGTCGTCGCACTTAAGCGATGGAGCGGTGGTGGTGAGTGTGTCTGACAGCGGCGTCGGCATGTCCAAAAAACACGCTGACAAAGTCTTTGCCTTGGATCAAAAAACCTCGACCATCGGAACGGCCGGGGAACATGGAACCGGACTTGGACTGCCCTTGTGCAAGGATTTGCTGGAACGCAACGGCGGATCCATTTGGTTGGAAAGTGCCCCCACTAAGGGCACACAGGTGCATTTTTCGTTGCCCATCGCGAACTGAACGCCATTTTTGCCCTCAGATGAGCCTCTCAAAACAACCACCATGCGCGCGCCAACAAAAAAACTCCCCCGGATAGGACCAGGGGAGCTTGATAAATTTGGCGGAGCCTCTTGAAATGGTGGAGCCGATCGGGATCGAACCGACGACCTCGTCATTGCGAACGACGCGCTCTCCCAACTGAGCTACGGCCCCATATGCATGGTTGGGCAGTATATCGAGTGTCGCATGAGGCTGTCACCAATTGAATGCATCGATCCCTTCTGAAGCAATCGGCGCACTAGACCTTGCCTGTGGCCCTCAGGGGGCATAAGTTCTGGGGGCATTTTTTAAATCAAGTGGTGGCCTTTCTTATGGACGTGGTTCTAATTCCCTTATTGCAAACTCTTTTTGTCGTCATTGACCTGTATGTTTGGGTCGTGTTGGCGGGTGTGGTGCTCAGCTGGCTGACGGCGTTTGGTGTGATTAACACCCACAATAAATTCGTCAACATGCTCAGCGATGTCATCTATCGTATGACTGAACCGGTGCTGCGTCCGATCCGCAAAATCTTGCCGGATTTTGGCGCGGTGGATCTGTCGCCGATTGCCCTGATTTTGGTGCTGATGTTCTTGCAAACTTTTATTGATCGTCTGGCTTCGAGCCTTGTGTGAGGCATCTGCCGCGCGCTTTGTTTGAGCCCACGGCGAAGGGTTTGCGGGTGCGCATTCGGTTGACGCCCGCAGGAAGGCACGATGGCATCAATGGTTTGATGCACGACGTGGATGGCTGCGCGGTGCTTAAGGCCAGCGTCACCAAAGCGCCCGAAGACGGCAAGGCCAACGCGGCGCTGATCAAGTTGCTGGCCAAGAACTGGAAGGTGGCAAAATCCACCATCGAGATCATTCAAGGCCACACCAGCCGCAACAAAGTCCTGCTGATTGCGGGCGATGCGGCGAATTTGCAAAAAATCATCGGCATCTGGTTGGATGACCAAGGTTACGTCTAAAGGAGAATTTGGCACATGAGCGAAGCACAACGGATCGATGGCCGGGCGTTTGCCGAAGGCCTGCGCGGCCGCGTCACCAGCCAAGTCACAAAGCTGAAACAAGCCCACGCGATCACCCCTGGCTTGGCCGTGGTATTGTTGGGCGAAGACCCGGCATCGCAAGTTTATGTGCGCAATAAAGGTGTGCAGACGGTCGAATGTGGGATGAACTCGTACACCCATAAACTCGATATCGAGACATCCGAAACTGACCTTCTGGCGCTGGTTCAAAAGCTCAATGCAGATGACGCCGTGCATGGCATCTTGGTGCAGTTGCCGCTGCCCAGCCATATCGATGAGGCCAAGGTGATCAACGCCATCGACCCCAACAAAGATGTCGACGGTTTCCACGTGATCAATTCCGGGCGTCTCGCCACTGGCCAAGACGCGATGGTGCCGTGCACGCCTTCGGGCTGCATCATGTTGATCAAGGATCAGCTCGGTGATGACCTTTCGGGCAAGCGCGCGGTGGTTGTCGGGCGTTCCAACATCGTTGGCAAGCCGGTGGCGCAATTGCTGCTCAATGAAAATTGCACCGTGACCATCGCCCATTCACGCACCAAAGATTTGCCCGGCGAATGCCGAAACGCCGACATCTTGATTGCCGCCGTGGGCGTGCCGCAATTGGTCAAGGGCGAATGGATCAAGCCCGGCGCGTGCGTGATCGATGTGGGCGTCAACCGTATCGCTGCCCCCGAACGCGGTGAAGGCAAAACCCGTTTGGTCGGCGATGTGGATTATGACGCGGCCGCACAAGTTGCCGGCTCAATCACCCCGGTGCCCGGCGGTGTCGGCCCGATGACCATCGCGGTGCTTTTGGCCAGCACGCTCAAGGCCTGTTGCCGGATTCATGGTGTGGACGTGCCCGAAGCATAAATTTGGGGATTAACAAAGCAGGAGGTCTGGACCATGGAGGTGCTTGGCTACATTCCGGTGTTCTCCCAAGGTGTTGCCGATTTGATCGTGCCCATCCAGCGCGAAGAATTTGGCATCGAGATCACCTATCAAGACCAGCCCGATCTGCAAGACATCGCCGGTTTTTATCAAAATGGAACCGGTAATTTCTGGGTCGCGCTGGACGGCAGCCAAGTGGTTGGCACCATCGCGCTTAAAGACATCGGCGAAAATCAAACCGCGCTGCGCAAAATGTTCGTCGCCCCCAGCCATCGTGGCAAAGACAAAGGCGTGGCGGCCGAACTGCTCACCACCTTGCTGGGTCATGCCAAGATGGTCGGCCTCAAAGATATCTTCCTCGGCACCACCGCAGAATTTTTGGCCGCGCATAAATTTTATGAAAAGCACGGTTTTGATTTGATTGAGGCGAACGATTTGCCGCAAAGTTTTCCGCGCATGGCGGTGGACACACGTTTTTATCGCCTGGACATAAGGTCCGTTGAAGCATGAGTAACTTGCTGTTTGCCATCGCCGTATTCATCGCCTTTCACATGATTCCGGCCATCGGTTCGGTGCGCAATCGGCTGATCGCGATGGTCGGCAAACCGGCTTACATTGCCAGCTATTCACTTTTGTCCATCGCCATTTTGGTGTGGGTAAGTTTTGCCTTTGTGGCAGCCGACACAGATATTTTGTGGCCGCAATGGCCGTGGACGAGGTGGCTACCGGTGTTGAGCATGCCGTTGGCGGCCCTGTTTTTGATTGGCGCGTTAAGCGAGCCCAATCCGCTTTCGGTGGGCGTTAAGGCCGAAAAGTTCGATTCGCAAAATCCCGGCATCGTTTCGATCACCCGGCACCCGCTGATCTGGGGTTTGCTGTTTTGGTCGGTGGCGCACATCGCGCCCAACGGCGACACCGTGGCGGTGTTGCTGTTTGGATTGCTTTCCGTGTTGGGGCTGATGGGGCCCATCAGCCTCGATCACAAAATGCGCAAAAGTTTGGGTGAGGAGCAATGGCGACGGCTCAGCGCACCAACCTCCTCAATCCCGTTCTGGGCGATCATCCGCGGCCGCACCCGGCTTGATTTGAAGGGCATCGGACTCTGGCGCATTGTGTTGGCGGCGGTGGTTTACATGGCGCTGTTGCACGGCCACGAACTTGTGATCGGGGTGTCGCCGTTTCCGGTTTGAGGTGGCTTTAAGTCATGATATGTTCATATGAACAACTGTTCATGTGAGTGCGCCCAATGACCCCTGATCAAAACACCGAACTGGCCGAAATCTTTCGTTTGTTGGGCGATGCCAACCGTTTGTCCATCGTGCTGAGCTGCCTCGATACGCCCATCGGCGTCGGCGATTTGGCGAAAAGCCTGGGCCTCAGCCAATCCTTAGTAAGCCATCATCTACGATTGTTGCGCGCCGCGCGTTTGGTGCGTGGTGAGCGCGATGGGAAATTTGTGCGCTACGTCGCAGCGGATGATCATGTACGCGCTATGCTCAAAAACATGACCGCGCATATTGATGAGGAGTGCGGTGATGATTGAAACTCTGACATCTATCGCTCTTTCGACCTGGGCCATGTATCTCGACGCCGCGCTGTGGCTGGTGGTCGGCATCGTCGCGGCGGGGCTGATCCATGCCTTGATGCCACCAGGTTTACTGGGCAAGTTTTTGGGTGGTAATGGCACTTCATCTGTCATCAAGGCGGCGTTGATTGGTGCGCCGTTACCATTGTGTTCGTGCGGTGTTTTACCAGCCGCCGTGGGGTTGCGCAAAGACGGTGCAAGCAAGGGCGCGACGGTGTCGTTTTTGATCGCCACGCCCGAAACCGGACCTGACAGTGTGGCGCTGAGTTATGCGTTATTGGGCCCGTTCATGGCCATTGCCCGGCCCATCGCGGCCATAGTGAGCGCCATCTTCGCAGGCCTTTTAACCAACTTTTTTGTCCGTGGTGAGGGCACGGTGCCCCCCGGGGGGAGCGGGGGGCAGGGTGCCCCGGCCATTTCTTTGCCGGACACCTCGTGTTGTGGCGATCATCATCATGATGAGCGGCCAAAAACATTCGCCGCTCGAACTTGGGGCGGGATCCGTTATGCCTTCACCGACATCATGGACGACATCGCCTTGTGGCTGGTGATCGGGATCGTTTTGGCGGGCACGGTGTCGGCACTATTTGAGCCCCAAGCGCTGGCCGCTTATGGTTCGGGCATCGGCGCGATGCTGATTATGTTGGCGGTGGGCGTGCCGATTTACGTCTGCGCCACCGCCTCAACCCCCATCGCTGCCGGCCTGATGGCGGTGGGTGTGTCGCCCGGCGCGGCGTTGGTATTCCTGCTCGCCGGACCGGCTACCAATATTGCGACGCTGGGCGTGGTCGGCAAAGACCTCGGCCCCCGCGCCTTAACCGGATACCTGCTCGGCATCGCCCTAAGCGCCCAGGCCGCAGGCCTCATCACAGATGCCCTGTTGGCGGTGATGAACATCGACATCCAGGTGCAAATGGGCGCGGCAGGCGCGGCGGTGCCAGAGCTGCTCAAGCTCGCAACCGCCGTGCTGTTGACGCCATTTTTCCTGCTTTCCCTATGGCGAACCCTGATCCGCAACGCATAAGCTTATGCCCCTAGATTGTCATGGCGAGAAACGAAGTGACGACGCCATCCAGAGCCGCACCCACAAACATTCGTCGTAACGCCCCCTGGATTGCCACGGCCCTTCGGCCCTCGCAATGACGATAAAGCGCTGGATTTATTTATCGCCCCATCCCAGTGGCGCGACCTGCGCAAGCGGTGGTAGCATACGCGCGTATCACAACGCGTGGGAATGCTTATGGTCGTAACGATTGAAAACCAACTTCCTCAGACAACACGACGGAGGCTCTGGCCTTGGCTGTTGTTCGGTACGTTGATTCTCGCCGTATTTCTTGGTTTTTTGCCGCCGGTTCAAAAAGCGGTCTATACGGCTTGGTATTTTGCCCAAATCGATTTTTTAAGTCCGATCGCATTCGCCGTACGACCGGCACCGAACCTGTTCTAGCCGAAGTCCACGGCCATCAATTTTTGATCCCAAAAAACATCTTCCAATCTCCATACCGGGGGGAAGATTCCAAAGTTCTTTTGCTGTGGTACCTGTGGCCAGAAGTTGAGGGCTATTCACGAAAACGGCATGATTTGTTCTGGCGTGCCGTGGGAAGTGATGTTCGAACAGAATCTATCCTAACGTATCAGGCAGGGCGTTCCGTTCAGGGGGAAGGGGACCTTGATCAAGTTTTTTTTGATTTTTGGCTTCCTCATGTTGTCAGATTCAGCGCGACTCCACAGCCTTATAAATATGGACTCACACATGTCGGAAAGGGATTTGCTCAAGCTAAAGACGTGTACGTAAGTGACGACCAAAATGAAATCATTACTTGTAGTGTGGAGGGGCGGGTTCCTTCTCCACAATGTGAAATACAGGTCGTTTATTCACGCAAGATGTATCTTACGATTGGCTTTCCAAAGCACATGCTTTCGGACTGGCGCCAAATTCAAAACACAACCTTGAACTTGTTTCAGGAGTGGGAAACCACCGCAGAGCAAGCCAAGGATCAAGATCATTAGGGACTCGTCACACGGTCGTCATGGCGAGAAACGAAGTGACGACGCCATCCAGGGCTGCACGTCGTGACGCTTCTGGATTGCCACGGGTCTTTGACCCTCGCAATGACAAGAACTTGGTGGTCTTAAGTGGTTCACAGTTCTCAAGTCTTCTCAATCTAGGCGAAGGGTGGTAAAAGCCCCGCCATGACTGATCTTTCACACATCCGCAATTTTTCCATCATCGCCCACATCGACCATGGCAAGTCGACCTTGGCCGATCGTTTGATTCAGCACTGTGGCGGTCTCGAAGCCCGTGAGATGACCGAGCAAGTGCTCGACAACATGGACATCGAGCGCGAGCGCGGCATCACCATCAAGGCCCAGACCGTCCGTCTAGAATACACGGCCCAGGATGGCGAGACCTATACGCTGAACCTGATGGATA